>CAXMPG010000164.1:0-24835 GCA_964195485.1 uncultured Desulfobacterales bacterium | reverse complement strand
TACAATATCATCAAAATAAATTTACGCTTTGTTTATTTAACGGGTTGAAAATGGTTCATTTCAATGTGTTTGATTTCAAATCTTTTGAGGATGTTGTATATTACACTTATTATACTATGGAGCAGTTTGAGTTTTCTCCTTCAGAATCAATAATGCACTTAGGAGGCAAATATTCAGATACAGACAAAGTGCAGAAAGCATTTCAAACCTACTCCTCAAAAATATTTCAACTTAAACCAAATTGCTGCACCGATATATCGATTGAAAAATCGGATGCCATAATAAATACTATTTTTGATTTACAATGCGGATAATACACGGAAAATATAAGTCTAAACGAATTGATGCACCAAAAAACCTTCCAGTTAGGCCAACTACTGATATGGCTAAAGAAGGAATTTTTAATGTTATTGATAACGAGTTTTATTTTGAAAACATGGTTGTATTAGACCTTTTTTCTGGTACCGGGAACATTTCGTACGAGTTTGCTTCTAGAGGTGCTAAAAGTGTAACGAGTATTGATAATAATTATAATTGCGTGAAGTTTATTAAGTCAACAGCTAAGCAATTAGAGTTTGACCAATTAACGGCTTACCGAACGGATGTAGAGAAATTTGTGAAAAGTACGGCTTCTACGTTTAGATTAATTTTTGCTGATCCTCCTTATGGAATGGATGGCCAAAATGAACTTTTTGAAACCATTATGAATGGGAACATGTTAGAGGATCAAGGTTGGTTAATTATTGAACATGATTCTCACCATAGTTTTGAAGAAATTAGTGGATTCAAACAACAAAGACGCTATGGCTCCGTTAACTTTAGCATTTTCGTTAAAAATAATTAGTATGGCCAAAATTGGAATATTCCCAGGTTCGTTTGACCCCATTACGGTGGGTCATGAAGATATCGTATTGCGGTCTTTATCATTATTTGATAATTTAATAATTGCAATTGGGTCTAACTCCAATAAAAAGTACTTGTATTCTCCTGAAGAAAGAAAGGCACAAATTGAAAAGGTATTTAAAAATCATCCCAAAGTTTCAGTAGCTATATACTCTGGCTTAACGGTAGACTTTTGTAAAAGTCAAAATGCAACTTACATTTTAAGAGGAATTAGAACCTCCCAAGATTTTGAATTTGAACGTAACATTGGGTTAATGAATTTAGATATGGCTCCCGAAATTGAGTCTATTTTTCTTATTAGTCGCCCTGAATTTTCAGCCCTATCTTCAAGTGTTGTGCGAGACATTAAGAAACATGGAGGGGAAATTTCTAAGTATCTTCCAAAATCACTTAGATAAATGAGAAAACTAATCTGTTTTCTAATTATCCTATTTCCATTAGTTTCAATTTCACAAGTGGTTGAGATTACTGGAAACGCTTCGTTTTTCAAGAGTGAGTCTATTCAAGTATTCAAATACAAAAACCTCTTATCAGAAAACAAACAATTACTTACAGAAATCACCATACCTGAAAATGGTGATTACACCCTAAAATTTGACTTAGATACACCCCAAGAAATTATTATTAAAATAGAAATGCGTGAATTGCATTTACACGTTCATCCGAATTCGAATATTAAAGTTGATTTTCACGCTATTACTTACGCTTCAAATCAAAGAAACCCTTTCCAGTTTTCAATTGAGTACCTGAATCTACCAAAAAACATTGCCCCAGATTCTATTTATCATTTCTTAAAATCTGATTTTGCCAATAAACAATTAGAAATTCAAGTTGGTACGGAATTAGCCATTTTTTACCAAGAATTCTTCAATCATTCTGATTCAATTTATGAGAATTACCTGAGTAACGACACTCTTTTCGCAACTTATTACACCTACTTTAAGGCAGATGCATTTCTTCAAACAACTATTCCGCATAGCGTATTAATTAAGCAATATATTCTTGAAAAACCCATAGTCTACTCTAGTCGTGAATATTTGAAGTTCTTCAAGTTTGTAATGAGTGGCCGACTCAATAACTTCATCTCTAAAAATCCTAAGACCATAGAAAAGGCGAAGAAGGAATATAAAATATACAATGAATTAATACATATTACCTCTGAGGACTCTCTGTTAGGAAATAAAGAAACAAGAAGCTTAGCATTACTTTTGTATGTAAAAAGCAACTCTTCCAATACGTATTTTGACACAAAGACAAAGGCATCAATTATTAGTCAGTACGGAAATTTTTGTCCGTATAAGGTTCAAAGTGAGTTGGCACGAGATTACCAAGTTTCAAGTGAGCCATTTAAAATCAACCAAGAAGCGCCAATTTTTGAACTTGAAAACAAATTTGGCGAATTAGTTTCTTTACAATCATTTAGAGGCAAACCTACCTACTTAGGCTTTATTCATTCTAAAAGCAGTACTTGTCAGAAAGACTTATTAGCGCTTGAGGCTTTACGAAAAAAATATAGGAAAGTTCAGTTTTTGATGGTCCTATCAGATAGAGATTCTGTCTTAATTAATCAAATCCCTAAAGAAACCAATAATTTAAAATTCCTTTATTTGAATAAGACATACGCTGTATTAGAACAGTATCAAATTTGGAATTTTCCGGTTTATTACCTTTTAGATAAACATGGGTATTTTATTCAATCGCCTGCGGCCAAACCAATGGATATGTTTGAAACCTTTACCATTATGACAGCTCCAAAATCAAGACGAAAGAATTACGAAATCGTCAAGCCATAATTAGTCTAGCATTCCGGAACAGGAATTTCATACACTCTACCCTTTTAACAATTTAAAATTTGTCAGGTTTATAATATCATTAATACTCCTTTAGCTCTTAACACCCTTTTTCAATAGCGCATTAATAATAGGATAAGACTTTTTCATCATTACTGAAATATCCGCTTTCGATTTCCATTCCACCTTGTCAATACCTTCTTCTAACTGAGGAATTAGTTCTCCAAAAAAACCAGAAGTCATCACAAACCAAAAGGTTTTTTTTAAAACCATTCCATTACGCTCGTACATATGAAAGGTATTAGAAAGCGGTTTAATAATATTCAAATTATCAATACCACACTCCTCCTCTACCTCACGCATAGCGCCATACTCTGGACGTTCCCCTTTTTTAAGATGTCCTTTTGGCAAATCCCACTTTCCATTTCTATGAATGACTAAAAACTCATTTTTATCATTAAACACCAAGCCTCCCGCTGCATGCACGTAATTAAATTCATTAACAAAAGCAGCCCAAAGTTCATCTAAATCAAAATGGGTGATGTAAATCTTTTTCTTAGACTTACTATTTTCTAATTCCAGAACTAAATCATGGAGCTGTTTGCCATTAATAAACGGAATAATAAGGCTATTTGACTTTAACGTCATCTCTGTTTTATCCGTTAAAACAATAGGCGATTTGTTTACAAAAACTTTATACATTTGCTTCTATGTTAAAAGATCATTCATCGCTCAAAGTAGCAGAATTTTTATTACAAATCAAAGCGGTTGTTGTACAACCTAGAAATCCATTTACATGGGCATCTGGTTGGAAATCTCCCATGTATTGTGATAATAGAAAAATTCTTTCGTATCCTTTAATTAGAACATTTATTCGTCATGAATTTGTGACTAAGATTGAGGCACAGTACGGTAAACCAGATATTATTGCAGGTGTTGCTACCGGTGGGATTCCAATTGGTGCGCTAGTAGCTCAAGAAATGAATTTGCCATTTATTTACGTTCGTCCTGAACCAAAAGGGCACGGTTTAAATAATCAAATTGAGGGTGTTTACGAGGAAGGCAGAAATGTAGTGGTAATTGAAGATTTAATTTCTACTGGAAGTAGCAGTTTGAAGGCGGTAGCCGCTTTAAGAAAAGCGGGAGTTAAAGTTAAAGGGTTAGTTGCCATTTTTAGTTACGGATTTGAAATTGCACAAACCAATTTTGATGATGCTGATTGTGATTACCACGTTTTAACAGATTATAATACACTGATTGAGCAAGCTACTAAAATTAACTTGGTAGAACCATCACAAGTAGACTCATTAAAAGATTGGAGAATGAACCCTTCAGAGTGGGCTCCTAAAAAATAATTATGCTAACGATAGAAAGTAACAAGGTTAATGTTAACCATACTGCCAAAGAGGTTTTTGACTTTTTAGTAGATTTAAATAACCTTGAAAAACTTATGCCTCCAGAACGTGTTGAATACTGGAAGTCTACGGATAGCACTTGTAGGTTTGGAATAAAAAACTTGGCTTCTATTGGCATGAAGCATTTAGAATTGGTTTCGCCTAATAAAATTGTATTAGAGTCGGATGGTAAAAACCCATTTACCTTCAAATTAACTATTTTTATTCAAGAGGTTAACGAAACGGTAGAATCTTACTTTGAGTTTGATGGCGATGTAAACATGTTTATGAAGACTATGGTTCAAAAACCTTTAAAGCAGTTTTTTGATACTCTTGCAGAAAATTTACCTGCTGGAATGGCAAAGTAAAAACTAAACTACCATTTTAATTTGATGTAATCCATAGGCGTCTTGCACACCATCTTCATCGGTTAAGACAATTTGCCCTATCTCGTCTACCCCATTAAGCACCATTGATTTGGGTTCTCCGTTTACAAGGTATTCTGACTGTTTGTTTAATCGGTACAAGGATTTTAAATATTCTGCATCTAACGATTTCACATTTCGTTTTAACATCAAGTACCGATTTTCTAAATGAAAAGATAATTCCTCAAAAAACATATTCAAATCACATCCTTTTCCTGTTTCCAGTATAACTGATGTCGCATTTACCCTTGGGTCAAAAACACTTTGATTTACATTTAAACCAACCCCTATAACCGAGCTACCCATGTAGACTCCCTTCATAGTAGATTCAATAAGAATACCCGCAATTTTAAGCTTATTAATGTAAATATCGTTTGGCCATTTAATAGTGGCTTTATCCATTAAATACTTATCCAACAAATCTTTAACCGCTAACGAAACTGCCTTAATTAACCGAAATTGCTCATCTGATTTTAAAAAAACCGGGAAGTAGACATAGCTTACCAACACATTTTGATTTGCAACACTACTCCACTCTCTACCTCTTTGACCTTTACCTTTAGTTTGATACCCTGCACGAAATGCAGCCCCTTCAATAACTCTTGAGCTTTTCACCGCTAGAGCAGCCAATTCGTTAGTAGAGGTGGTTTCCGCCACAAAAGTCTCAATTTTACCCGTAAAAAGTGTATCCAAAATAGAAATCTGTTAGTATTTATTTCAGGTTACAAAATAGTAAGTTTTTAAATAATGAAGAAGAATAAATGGCGAAAATTCAGAAGAATTAAACCCAGTTTTACCCCTCATTAAATAACCAAATAAAACTCGTTAATAAATCTATTTCATAACATATTTTAATAATTCAAAATCCTTGTATTTAGTTATCTTTGCAAACTATTTTTAAAAAAATAAATGGCAAAGAAATCTGTAGCAAAATCATCACTTACACTGGTAGATTTAATAGTTAAAGGAATCCAAGAAAAGAAGGGTACCAATATTTGTATTGTAGACCTTAGAAAAGTAATGAATGCTTATGCTGATTTCTTCGTAATTTGTTCTGGTTCATCTGATACTAATGTGCAAGCAATTGCAAATAGTGTAGAAGAAATCACTTTCACTGGAATGAAGGATAAGCCGACTCATATTGAGGGTTACCGAGAAGCAAACTGGATTTTGTTAGATTATTTTGACACCATGGTTCACGTATTTAAGGAAGAAGAAAGATCTCATTACAACCTTGAAAACCTATGGGCCGATGCTGAAATCACATATATTAAGGACAACGAACAAACTATAAATGAGTAATAACGAACCTAAACAAAAAAGCAACAACCCTTTTCCTAAAGGGAGCAATAAGAAATCTCCTACCGGAGGATTCAATTTTTATTGGTTATACGCTGTTTTCGCAATTGGACTTATTGGGCTTAACTTTTTTAACTGGACTCCTAAACCAGAACAAATAAATTACGGCCAGTTTAAGGAAATGGTTCAAAACGGAGACGTTGAGAAACTAGAAATTATTAATGAAGAAACGGGAAAGGTTTACCTTAACGAAGATGCATTAAGTAAGGAAGAACATAAAAAGCATGCTCCTGAAAAAGAAGAAAAGAGCAGCTTTTTACCTAAAAGCCCACAGTACACATTTAACATTCCAAAGGCTGATTTCTTCGGAGAGGATTTAAATGTTTGGACTGAAACATACGACCTTCAATACGATTATATCAAACAAGAAAACTGGTTTGGTGACGCACTTGGTATATTGTTACCAATTGCTTTGTTAGTTGGCTTTTGGTTCTTAATCATGCGTAGAATGGGCGGAGGCGCTGGAGGCGGTGGCCAAATTTTCAATATTGGAAAATCAAAAGCTACTCTATTTGATAAAAACGATGCCGTTAAAGTTTCATTTAAAGATGTAGCCGGTTTAGAAGAAGCTAAAGAAGAGGTTAACGAAATTGTGGATTTCTTAAAACACCCGGACAAATATACCGCTTTAGGAGCCAAAATTCCTCAAGGTGCTTTATTAATAGGCCCTCCAGGAACAGGAAAAACCTTATTAGCCAAAGCAGTAGCAGGTGAAGCTCACGTGCCATTTTTCTCGTTATCAGGTTCTGATTTTGTGGAGATGTTTGTTGGTGTGGGAGCCTCTCGAGTAAGAGACTTATTTAAACAAGCAAAAGAAAAAGCGCCATCAATTATTTTCATTGATGAAATTGATGCTATTGGACGTGCCCGTGGTAAAAACGCCATGCAAGGCTCTAATGATGAGAGAGAGAATACATTAAATCAACTCCTTACAGAAATGGATGGTTTTGGCTCTAACTCAGGAGTAATTATATTGGCCGCTACTAACCGTGCAGATGTACTAGATTCTGCGTTGTTACGCCCAGGTCGTTTTGACCGTCAAATTCATGTTGATTTACCTGAAGTAACAGAAAGAAAAGCAATTTTTGAAGTGCACTTAAAACCATTAAAACTGGTTAAGGACATTGATATTGATTTCTTAGCGAACCAAACTCCTGGTTTCTCTGGTGCAGATATAGCAAACCTTTGTAACGAGGCAGCATTGATTGCCGCACGTAAAAAGAAAACCGTTGTAGAGAAACAAGATTTCTTGGATGCAGTAGACAGAATTATTGGTGGACTTGAAAAAAGAAGTAAGATTATTGCTCCTAAAGAGAAAGAAACCATTGCTTTTCATGAAGCAGGTCATGCTACTACTAGTTGGTTATTAGAACACGCATTTCCGTTAGTGAAAGTAACAATAGTACCTCGTGGAAGATCATTAGGTGCGGCCTGGTATTTACCAGAAGAACGTCAAATCACTACTACCGAACAATTGCTTGATGAAATGTGTTCTGCCTTAGGAGGTAGAGCTGCAGAGCAAATCATTTTTGGTAAAATATCTACTGGTGCATTAAGTGACCTTGAAAAAGTAACCAAACAAGCGTATGCTATGGTTACTTACTACGGCTTAGATGAAACTATTGGGAATGTAAGTTATTACGATTCTTCTGGTCAACAAGACTACTCGTTTCAAAAACCTTATAGTGAGCATACCGCTCAAAAAATTGATATTGCAGTTAGTGATTTGATTGAAAGAATGTATCAAAAAACATTAACCTTATTAGAGGCTAATAAAGACAAACTTACCGCTTTAGCAAAAACACTACTTGAAAAGGAAGTGATTTTCAAAGATGACTTAGAGCTTATTTTTGGTAAAAGAACTTTTGAAGGTGATTTACTGAAAGAGCAAATAATCAAGGACGAAGCGGAAAAAAAAGCACAAGAACCTGTTGTTGAAAAAGTAGAAACAGCTGTTGAGAAACCAGTGGAAGAAGTGGTTACAGAAAACGATTCAGAACCTGTAGAAACAGAAAAAGGGGTAGAATAATTTCAACTCGTGTTGAAGTTTTATACCTTAGTATTGATTAACTTTACTAAACAATAAAAAAATAATTATGAACGAGTTATTAGATAAAGGTTGGGTAGTGATTTTCATGTCAACAGATGGTATAGATGTTAATTTAAAGAAATCTAAATTAGCAGCTAACGGTATAGAAGCAGTTACTTTTAATCATCAAGACACGATGTTAAAATCGTTAAACGACACCAATTTTATGGTTTCGCTTTTTGTGCATGGTAACGACCTAGAGAAATCAAAAGAAATTATTGAAAACAATTAGAATATAATTCCATTGTTAACAAGAGCAATTTCTGGAGCAGTTTTCGTTGCTATAATGGTTGCCGCATTAATAGGAGGCTATTATACCTCCCTTATATTATTTGCGGTAATAAGTTTTTTAGGCACTTTAGAGTTTTACAAACTCGCTAGAAAAACAACCACCCCATTTGTATCTTTTGGGGCCATTTTAAGTAGCTCTTTAGTCATTCTGGCTGGATTTTATATCGGACATCCAAACACTTATTGGGTATTTTCAGTTTGGATGCTTTTAGGTGTGATTTTCGTTATTCGCCTATTGAGTGTTCCTTCCGAAACATCCATAATGGATATTTCTGTAACTGTTTCTGGCGCATTTTACCTATCTATTCCATTTGTCAGTTTGCTTATTCTAGGAATATTCCCTTCGTTTAGCCCAAGTAACTTTAACTGGCAAATTCCGCTATCTATTTTCATTCTAACATGGGTGAATGATACGGGAGCTTATGTATCGGGCAGAACGTTTGGTAAACACAAACTATTTGAAAGAATCTCTCCTAACAAAACCTGGGAAGGCTCTATTGGAGGAGGACTTTTCACTATTGTTGGCTCAATAGTTATTCATTATTTCTGGGGAATTTTCACCATCCCAGTATGGATAGGGGCTGCCGTTTTAATTAGTGTCTTTGCTAATTTAGGTGACCTTATGGAGTCCGCTTTTAAACGTAACGCGAGTGTAAAAGACTCAGGTACTATTATGCCTGGCCATGGTGGCATTCTAGATCGTTTTGATGCTATCCTTTTAACCGCACCAGTAGTTTTAGCATACCTTCTTTCCTTTATGGATTTATAACTTCATTTAGTTACATTTGCGCAAATTTCAATTATGAGCTTACACAAAGAAGGCACAGTTAGTATTATTTTGGCATTGATTGTTGGGACAATACTAATCTATATAGGGTCTCTTTTTTCGCACTATTTTATTGTTCAACTTATTCTAGATTTAGGTGCTATCTATATTGTTTGGATGGTGCTTTACTTTTTTAGAGTACCTAACAGAAGATTTAACGCCATTGAAGGAAACGTATATTCCCCAGTAGACGGGAAGGTTGTAGCTATTGAAAAGGTATTTGTGGATGAATTCTTAAACGAAGAACGTATTCAAATTTCTGTTTTTATGTCGCCTTTCAACGTACATATTAATTGGTCACCCATTTCTGGAGTGGTTAAATATTTTAAGTATCACCCAGGAAAATTCTTAGTTGCATGGCACCCAAAATCTTCTACTTTAAACGAAAGAACGACTTATGTGGTAGAAAGCAAAAGTGGTAAATCTGTATTGTTTCGTCAAATTGCAGGAGCAATGGCTAGACGTATTGTTCATTATAGTGAAGAGGGTGATAAACTTGGCGCTTGTGAAGAATTTGGATTTATTAAGTTTGGTTCACGTGTGGATGTTTTCATTCCCGTTGACTCTAAAGTTAAGGTTGAAATTAACCAAAAGGTTCAAGGTAGAACTTCCGTGTTAGCGGAGATGTAAATCACAACAACTTACCCTTATTTCTATTCACTTCTTTTTATTGGCATTCTCCGGTTTATTGAAAACTACATTCTGGTGCGATTAACTTCGATCAGTCAGCGTAAATCAATATTAGTTAGGTGAAAATAGGGGTTAATTTCAAGAAACCTCAAATGAGCTTGAAAAAAAAATCAACACAAAATTTTAGAGTAACACCAACCGAAGTCGCTTTTTATAAAAAACCCAACAGGTTCTTTAGATGGTCTACTTCATAGGTAGGTTTCACAAACGTATTTTCTTTTTCTGGATTAAAGAAAACACCATCAATACCCACTTTAGCGGCTCCTTCAATATCTACGAGTTGATTATCTCCAATCATTAAGCTTTCCTGTGCTTTAGCATTTGCCGTTTTTAGGGAATATTGAAATATTGCTGGATGTGGTTTTTTTGTACCCGCTTGTTCTGACGTAATTATTTCATTAAAGAAAGGTGAAAGTCCACTATTATTAAGTTTAATGGATTGTATCTCTTCAAACCCGTTAGTGATGATATGCATCGCATACTTTTCATTCAAGGCTTCCAGTACCTCGATAGCATCTGGAAACAAAGCGGTTTTAATAGGACTATTATTTACATAATAATCTGCCACGTTTTCGCTTAGTTTTTTATCCTTTACTCCAATATGAGATAATGATTGTCGAAAACGCTCCGTACGAAGTGTTTCCTTACCCATCTTACCATTACGGTAATCAGACCACATTTTATGATTGTACTTCTCGTAAATCTCAATAAAATCGATTTCTGAAGTTCCACTTTCTGCTAAATTAAATTCCGCATAAATCTCAGATAACGTCAATCTTGAGTTGGTTTTAAAATCCCACAAAGTGTGATCCAAGTCAAAGAAAATGTGTTTATACTTCTGCATGATTTAATCGAGTTCTAAGATTCTTTTAAAAAGATTTACTAAGGGTTGAATAACCGGATCAGAAAGCAATGTTAATCCAATAGAAATTGGAATTAAGACTAAAGCGTAAATTCCAATCACTTTATGCTTACCCGGAAAAAACTTGGCTACAATTAATGCAGATACTGGAACAGAAATAATAGGCGCTAAAAACGCAATACCCATAATTCCATAATGGATTTTCACTTTAACCATTGCTCTGGCACTCTTACTAAAAATAAACTTATCCTTGTTTTTATTCCCAACTAACTTATCCCACCAATTAAAAATAGCGACTCCGAAATAGTAAAATATAACAGCCCCGATTAGCCCTCCTAAATAAGTGATTAAAATAGTTTTGATTATACCATACCCAGCAGCTAGCATAATTCCAGGAGCTAATAGAATTTTAGTACCTGCTAATAAAAGAAAAAAGAAAACTCCGAGGACGTCTGCCATAAGATTATTCCTTTTTACCGTAGGCTAAATCACCCGCATCTCCTAAACCTGGAACGATATAAGCATGAGCAGTCATTTCAGCATCAACAGCACCTGTCCATAAGGTAACATTAGACTTCATATGGTTTTTCACATACTTCATACCTTCCGCACTTCCAATTAAGGAAACTATATGCACATGCTTTGGGTTTCCATAAGCCTCTAACAAGGCTTCGTAACTCAATACCATTGATTGACCTGAAGCAACCATAGGGTCACATAAAATCAATGTTCTACCGGTAAGGTCAGGACTAGAAATATACTCCACCTTTACTTCAAAGTCATTTGGTGGAATATGCATTCTGTACGCAGAAATAAATGCATTATCGGCTCTATCGAAATAATTTAAAAACCCCTGATGTAACGGCAACCCGGCTCTTAACACGGTAGCAATTACAGGTTGTTGATCAATAACATTAATATTACATTGGCCTAGAGGGGTAGTGATTAATTCAGACGAATAAGAAAGAGTTTTGCTTATTTCATACGCAAAAATCTCACCCATTCTCTCAATATTTCGTCTAAAACGCATAGAATCTTTCTGAATATCAATATTACGGATTTCCATAATATATTGATTAAAGAGGGAGTTTTGTTCTCCTAAATTTTTTAGCTCTACCATCTTAAACGAATTTCAATTTACACTAATTATTTAGCAATACTAACCGCACGTGTTTCACGAATAACAGTTACCCTAACTTGACCAGGGTATGTCATTTCGGATTGAATTTTTTGTGAAATACCAAACGAAATCTCGTTTGCCATTTTGTCATCTACTTTTTCAGAACTAACTAATACACGTAACTCTCTACCTGCTTGTATAGCGTAAGCTTTAGTTACTCCTTCGTGGTTTAAAGCAAGCTCTTCTAAATCTTTAAGTCTTTGAATGTAGCTTTCAACTACTTCACGTCTAGCACCTGGTCTAGCACCTGAAATTGCATCACACACCTGAACAATTGGAGACAATAAACTTGTCATTTCAATTTCATCGTGGTGAGCTCCAATAGCATTAATTACCTCTGGGTGCTCATTGTATTTTTGAGCCAATTTCATTCCTAAAATTGCGTGAGGTACTTCTGGCTCATCTTCAGGTACTTTACCAATATCATGTAAAAGTCCAGCTCTTTTTGCTAATTTGGTATTTAAACCTAATTCTGCAGCCATAGTCGCACATAAATTTGCTACTTCTCTCGAGTGCTGTAATAAGTTCTGACCATATGAAGACCTGTACTTCATTCTACCCACCATTTTAATTAATTGTGGGTGCAGGTTATGAATACCTAAATCAATAGCTGTACGTTTCCCTACTTCTACTATTTCTTCTTCAATATGCTTCGTTGTTTTCTTAACTACATCTTCAATACGTGCAGGGTGAATTCTACCATCGGTTACCAATTGATGCAATGACAAACGTGCAATCTCTCTTCTTACTGGATCAAAACAAGATAAGATAATAGCTTCAGGTGTATCATCCACTACAATTTCAACTCCAGTAGCGGCTTCAATAGCACGAATATTTCTACCCTCTCTACCAATAATTCTACCTTTAACATCATCACTATCAATATTGAATACAGATACTGAATTCTCAATTGCATGTTCGGTTGCTGTACGTTGAATAGACTGGATAACGATTCTTTGCGCTTCTTTATTCGCACTAATTTTAGCGTCTTCGATAATGTCTTGCATTAATCTAGCCGCAGTATTTTTAGTCTCGCCTTCTAAAGCTTCTAATAATTCTTTCTTAGCATCATCTGCAGAAAAGCCCGCAATGTTCTCTAATTGAGAAACCGCTTTCTCTAAAGACTTATCTAAATCTACTTTTTTACTTTGATTTAAAGAAATTTGTTTATCAAGTCTAGTACGTAGGTCTAAGTTGTTTTTTTCTGACTTGTTAATTTCTTGAAGCTTTTGGTTAAGCTTCGTTTCTTTATGCTTTACACGTTGCTCCGCCTGTTGCATTTTTTGATTCTTGCCATTAATCACTTGTTCGTGATCAGATTTCATTTGCAAAAACTTCTCTTTGGCTTCAATGATTTTTCTTTCTCTAACAACCTTACCTTCGGCTTTCGCTTCATCGATTAAAGCTTTATTACCTTTCTCTAAGGTTTTTTTGATTAGCAAAAAGACTAATCCGCCTCCCACCAATATTCCAATGGCCAAACCTGACCCAATACTAATAATTTCCATTTCAATTCTTTTTATAGAATAGCAAATGCTATTCAATTAACAAAAAACCCACATTAACCTAGTCGTTTTGCTGAACCTATGGAAGTTCAATAAATGGAGATGTCACCCTTTCGCAATCTTCCTCCGTCTTTTGCAAAGCAAAAAATCTTCTGATAAATCAGAATAACCTAGGCCCGATTTTGATTAGATATAAAACATTCTCCTAACGAAAAAAATGTTGATCCAACTTAACCTGCTAAATCAATGTGGGAATTGATTCTGTTACTGAACTAACAGTAACCATTATTATGTAAAGAACGTTCTAGTTATTTGGCATTGCTTAAATAATCATTCAGGTCATCTTCAATTTCTTGAACCTTACCTGAAAAATTTCCAGAAATATTATCAATTTTATCGTCTACCTCAAGAGCTTTATTTGAAAAAAACAATGCTGTCATAGCCAGCAAATCTTGTTTGTCACTCACTTCGTAAGTGCTTCCCAATTGTTTCATATTATCATTTACCCTCTTAGCGGCTTTTCGTATCAATTCTTCCTCGTTTCGGTCAATAGTTAACGGATAAACCCTATTTCCTATATTTACATTAATAGATAGTTTACCCATGACTTACTGATTTAATAGCGCAATGCATTTATCTACTTCCCGCACTAATTCATTAATTTTCAGCTTCATTTGCTTTTTATCGACATCACTTTTGGCACTATTCCCGGTAATACCATCTAGTAGATGTTGTTTATTAGCTGATGCTGAGTTTTGTTCACACTCCAATAGTTTATTTTGAAGCTTAACATTTTCTGCTTTAAGCGATTCTATTTCAACAAGTGCATTTTGGTGCAGATCTTGCAATTTCTTGATTCCAAGATGAATTTTATTTAATTGTTGTTCCAAAAAAACTAATTTAATATCACGCCATGCGCTACTACAAATTTATACGCACTGTCCTTCAAAAACAAGTTTTAACGGCTAGTTGTGCAAAGCATTTCTAAAAAAACATTAATCCACTTTATTAAACAATATTTTTGCAGCTATGGCAGCCAATTTCAAATACGTACTATTTATTTTAACTATGCTGAACAGCATCGTTACCAATGCGCAAAACGACTCTGTTCAAGCGTTTAAATCTCCATTAAATATTCCGTTGTATTTAGCCGGTAATTTTGGCGAAATTAGAGGTGGTCACTTTCATGCTGGTATAGATATCAAGACCCAACAAGTAGAAGGACTTCCGGTTCTAGCTGCTGCAGATGGGTTTGTTTCTAGAATAAAAATCTCTTTAGGAGGCTATGGAAATGCCTTATACATTACGCATCCTAATGGTTACACTACGGCATACGGACACTTACAAAGTTATAATGATGAAATAAATCAATATGTGCTCGCAGAGCAGTATGAACGTAAAAAATTCACCATTGAACTTTACTTTACCAAGGAACAAATTCAAGTAAAACAAGGTGATACTATTGCACTATCCGGAAACTCGGGAGGTTCTGGAGGACCTCATCTACATTTTGAAATTCGAAAAACCAATGGGCAAGTACCCCAGAACCCTTTAAAATTTGGGTTTGACATTAAAGACAACATTAATCCCATCATTAAAAACTTAGCGATGTATCCATTAAACGATACCAGTTTAGTAAATGGAGAAGCAAAACCAGTATTTATTCCTTTAAAAAAATCAGGCGCTAACTATGCAATGGCAAAACCTCAAAAGCTATCTGCCTCTGGGGTAGTTGGATTTGGCATTGAGGCCATTGATAAATTGAATGGAGCAAATAACCGATGCGGGGTATACAATATTACACTGACAGCCGATTCCAGTACTATTTACGCGCACCAAATGGATGCTATTTCATTTGAAAACACACGATTCATTAATACGCATGTTGATTTTTACGAAACAAAGAAGAATAAAAGGAGAATCCAAAAAAGCTTCTTAACGACCTATAACAAATTGAGGATTTACAAAAATGTTCAAAATCAAGGAAAGGTTTACTTTTCAAAATATGGACATGAACTCCACTATTCCATTACGGATGCACATGGAAACAACTCGAATTTCCATTTTAATGTAGCGGTAGATAGCACTTCTCAAAAACCACTCGTAGAATTGGATAGTTTACCTCAAATAAAATTTAACGAAGATTCTGATTTTGAAACAGAAGATATTAGAATCCATTTCCCTAAATGGAGTCTGTATGAAGATTTATCGTTCCAATATAGAATGGGTGACACTATTAAACATGCCGTTTCTCCCATACATCATATTCAAAACTTATATACTCCATTACAAAAACGCATAACTGTTTCGCTAAAAGTTCCTACTCAGGATTTTGGAAAAGGAAACAAACTAATTGCGGTATCTTTAAACTCAAAAAACAGATTAATATCGCCTGAAGGCGGTAATTTTAAAGATGGCTGGGTTACTTTTAGAACCCGAAGTTTAGGGCCTTACACGGTGATGATTGATACAATTGCTCCAGTTATTAAACCGGTTAACTTTAGAAAAAGCGACAGCACCATTTCTACGTTAAAGCAGCTTACGCTAAAAGTAGAGGATAATTTAAGCGGTGTTACCCATTATGACGCCTTTATTGATAGTGAATGGCATTTACTACATTATGATTATAAAACGGGACTCCTTTGGATAGATTTAACGGAGTATACGCCTTCAAAAGGCAATCATACTTTAGAAATAAAAGTAGGTGATGCTGTTAACAATTTTAAAGCTTTTACTTTCGATTTTATTTGGTAATTTCACCGCTTCCAAGGCTTTTAATAAAACAGTCTTATTTTTACGGATATACTTATGAAGAAATCATTACTACTATTCATTATTACTGCATTTATCACCTTGCAAGGTCTTGCTCAAACAGAGCCAGAAGGTAAAGCTCTAATTCAGTTTTCTGGAGTGATTTTAGATAGCGATAGTCTGCAACCTATCCCTTTTACTACCATTATTGTTTTGCAATCTCACAAAGGAACAACTGCAGATGCTAATGGTATTTTTTCATTTGTTGCGCAACAAGGCGATTCTATTAAGTTTTCGAGTATTGGGTTTAAAGATGCTTTTTACATTATTCCAGATACACTAAACACCAAGAAATATTCATTGATTCAGTTGATGACCACCGACACCTTGCTATTAAGAACGCACATGGTTTACCCTTGGCCAAGTAAAGAACAGTTTAAAGAAGCATTTTTAAATACTCGAATTCCTACGGATGACTTAGATCGTGCAAACGCTAATTTAGCGCAAGCTGAAATGCGCGAAAGAATGCAAAACATGCCTGGATCAGGTAGCGAAAATTTCAAGTATGAAAACTACAATAGAGGTGTAGCGGCTTATTCAAATGGTCAGTATCCTTCTTGGAGTATTCTTAATCCAATTGCTTGGGCACAGTTTATTAAGGCTTGGGATAACGGAGATTTTAAAAAGAAATAAACAGCTTTTTTGCAATATTTCCAATTTATTTGGGTTCTACGCAAAACAATTTAATGATATTCTCTTGGGTTTAAAGCTACATCAACTATTACTATTCTTACTTCTATTTGGTAGTTTAGCCGTTACTGCACAAGACAGTACAAATGCTATTATTACTGGAAGAGTTATTACGGATCAGGACAACCCGCTTCCAGGCGCCTACATTTTCATTAACGATTTTCAACACGGTACTATTTCAGATAGTTTAGGTTTTTACAAAAAATCCATTCCGGCAAATAAAGAATTCAAGCTCATCATTGCCTACATAGGTTACGATACCGCTTATGCCACCCAAACCATAAAGCCAGGAGAAACGGTTACCTTAAATTTTCAACTGAATTTTGATACCCGAAAAATGAAAGCCTTGATAATTTTAGCTAATCAACGCGTGAAACAAATTGGGTTAACCCCCATTTCTACTAAAGATGTGATGCAAGTAGCTGGTCCTGGATCAAGTATTGAAAGAACCTTGATTTTTCAAGGAATGGGAGTAGCTAGTAGAAATGAGTTAAGTTCTCAATATAGCGTTAGAGGTGGAAACTTTGATGAAAACCTTATTTATGTAAATGGCGTTCAAATCTACCGTCCATTTTTAGTCCGCTCTGGTAGACAAGAAGGATTAAGTTTTGTGAACCCAAGTATGGTAAGTAACGTCAACTTCTCATCCGGTGGGTTTGAGTCAAGGTATGGCGATAAATTATCAAGTGTACTGGATGTTACTTATAAAGAGCCAGAGAAATTTGCCGCGTTTGTGGAAGCCAGTTTTCTTGGCGCCCAAGTAGCCGTTGAGCAAGCATCTGATGATAAACGGTTTACTCAAATTCATGGATTTCGTTACCGAACCAATCAATACGTATTAAAAGGATTAGATACTCAAGGCGAATACAAGCCTAGCTTTATTGATTACCAAGGGTATTTTACTTTTGATATTAGCGATAAAGTAGAAATTGGTTTCTTAGGTTCCTACTCTAGAAACAAATACAATTTTGTTCCAGAAACCAGAGTTACAGAGTTCGGTTCTTTTCAAGAAGCTTTAAGGCTAACCGTTTTTTATGATGGTCAAGAAATTGATGAATATGAAACGGCATTGGGCGCTTTTACGTTATCTATTTTACCCCATGATAGTTTATCACTTAAGTTTTCTGCCTCTTTGAATAATAGCAATGAAAATGAAACTTTTGATATTGAAGGAGCCTACCGATTAGATGAACTAGATAAAGATTTAGGTTCTGATAATTTTGGTCAAGTAGCATTTAGTAGAGGTATTGGAGGTTTTATAAATCACGCCAGAAATTACTATCAAGGAACGATTGCTTCTTTAACCCATGACGGTAAACTCTACACTAAAAAAGGGGAATTTTCTTGGGGTGCACGTGGGAGTTTGGAATGGGTTGATGACGTTTATCAAGAATGGGAGTATATTGATTCTTCTGGTTATTCTACCTCACAAACGCCTTCTGATCAAATCGTATTAAATCAATCGTATGCAAGCACCAACAATTTAAGCTGGTACCGTTTAAATGGCTATGCACAATGGGAGCGGACTTTCAATATTGATTCTAACTTGTTTCATTTAAATATTGGTGGTCGACTTAACTATTGGAGTTTTAACAATCAGTTAGTAGGTGGTCCAAGAGTTTTAGCATCTTTTAAACCTAACTGGGATAAACATTACCGATTCAAAGTGGCTTGGGGTTACTATCATCAACCGCCTTCGTTTAGAGAAATGAGAAATATTGAAGGTCAAATCAACCCAGATATTAAAGCCCAAACCTCTATTCATTATGTAATTGGAGCTGAAAATGATTTCATCATGTGGGGGCGACCATTCCGTTTAACAGCAGAAATGTACTACAAAGATTTACGTAATTTAATTCCATATGAATTGGATAATGTTCGAATTCGATACTACGCAAAAAACAACTCTAACGGTTATGCAGCTGGAATTGACTTTAAGATTAATGGGGAGTTCGTAAAAGGAGTAGAATCATGGGCAAGTTTAAGTTTCATGAAAACAGAAGAAGACTTAACGGATGATTATTACTTAAAATATTACGATGCAAACGGAGATGAAGTTAATCCTGGTGACCCATTCAATCCGGTAGCTTCAACAGAAAGAATTGAGCCAGGCGCGGTACCAAGACCAACCGATCAGAGAGTAAATTTTGCTATTTTCTTTCAGGATTACCTACCCAACAATCCTACATTTAAAACCAATATCACCATTTATTTTGCGACCGGGTTACCTTTTGGACCACCATCGTTTGATAAATACAATGATATTTTTAGAATGCCACCATACAGAAGAGTAGATATTGGGTTCTCTAAAGAGTTACTTCAAAACAAACACGAGAAAAGAAATAAGCTTGGAAGAAGCAATGGCTTTAAGCAATTAAAAAGTATGTGGATTGCCTTGGAAGTATTTAATGTTCTTGGAGTACAAAACACCATTTCTTACTCGTGGGTGCATGATATTAGTAATAAATACTATGCGGTACCTAACTACTTAACGCCAAGACAGGTCAACTTAAAGTTACAGTTGAAGTTTTAATATTCGTCTAGAAACTGGTGATTGAATTAAAACACCATTCTAAAAGCCAATCCATCTAAACTAGGTTCTAGTCGGAAACTTGCTTTTGAATTATCCTTTTTTAAATGAAACTGTGGAATTAAAAATCCAATTGCAGCACCCATTGCATATCCCGTAATTACATCTGTCGTAAAATGTTGCCCAGCCTCTACTCTAGCCCATCCCGTAATTGCAGGAATAACCACGGCAGCCGACCACACAACGGGTTTCCACTTACTATTAGGATGCGTATCCGCATACACCTTTGCAGTAAAAAAAGAAACCGAAGAAGTCACCGCAGTATGTCCGGAAAAGAAAGAATAACGTGCATCTACATCTTGTTTTACCTCTAATGGAACAGATTGATTATACACATACGGTCTTGCTCTTAAAACAGCTGATTTAGTGGTAGAAGTTAATCCGTAAGTAACCATTAAAACCTCCATCCCCATAACACCAATCGTTACCCAATCTTGTCTGATATTCTTATCTAATAATAAAAAAGCGGAGGCAGAAACTGTGCCCACAAACATCGCATCACTGAGTTTTTTTGCTGACTCTGAATAATTTGAAGTAGCAAAACGGTCAAAACTATTTACCTGATTTGGGGTAAACGCATTAATTTCTGAAACGGTTAAAATTGCCGTATTATTTCCAAGCACTTGACCCGAAGTTAAGGTAAGGGCACCAAAACCAATTAAGCCAAAATCTAGGTTAGGTTTAATTTCATAGGGTGATTGTGAAAATGAATTTAGATGAATAAAAAAAAGCAATATTAGTCCGATGTTAATCTTCCTAATATTGCTATTCAAATTCATTATCCAGTAATTATAGTAGCACTAAGCTACTCTTAATTTACTCATTCCTGATTTTTCAAAATGCGTTGTAGCATAAGCCAAATCAATAACTAGTTCACTTATTTTTTCTTCTTTATTGGCTGTTGGAGTCTCATACATTGCGTCAAGCATGATCGTCTCACAAATAGACCTTAATCCACGTGCACCTAACTTAAACTCATCTGCCTTGTCTACAATAAAATTCAAAACATCAGGAGTAATAGTCAATTTAACACCTTCCATTTCAAACAATTTAGTGTACTGTTTTACTAAGCTGTTTTTTGGTTCCGTTAATATACTAACCAATGCATCTTTATCTAAAGGATCTAAATGCGTTAATACTGGAAAACGACCAATCAACTCTGGTATTAAACCAAAAGAACGTAAATCGGATGGCGCAATATATTGCAGTAAGTTATCCTCGTCTACTTTTTCTTCTTTTCTAGTGGTATAACCAATAGGTTGCTTATTGATTCTTCTGCTAATTTGTGTTTCAATACCATCAAAGGCACCCCCACAAATAAATAGAATATTTTTAGTATTAACCTCTACTAGTTTTTGCTCTGGATGTTTTCTTCCGCCATAAGGTGGAACACCAATCACAGTACCTTCTAGTAATTTTAACAACCCTTGTTGTACCCCTTCACCAGAAACATCTCTAGTAATAGAAGCGTTATCTCCTTTACGGGCAATTTTATCAATTTCATCGATAAAGATAATTCCTCTTTCGGCTAACTGTGGATTGTAATCTGCCGCTTGTAAAAGACGCGCCAAAATAGACTCTACATCTTCTCCTACATAACCTGCTTCTGTTAATACCGTTGCATCAGCAATAGCAAAAGGAACGTTTAAAACCCTAGCAATGGTTTTAGCTAAAAGTGTTTTTCCAGTACCCGTTCTACCCACCATGATTACGTTAGACTTTTCAATCTCTACGTCATCTTCTGTAATAACCTGCGTTAAACGTTTGAAGTGGTTATAAACGGCCACTGCTAACACTTTTTTGGCTTCATCTTGACCAATAACATACTCGTTAAGCTTTTGGTTTAACTCCATTGGCTTCACTAAAGTTAAGGCAGATTCTAGCGTATCTCTTAATTTATGTTGAGAATCGTCTTCTACAATTTTCATGGCTTGCTCTACACAACTATCACAAATATGACCTGTAGTACCGCCAATAAGCATTCCTACTTCATTTTTGCTTTTACCACAAAACGAACACTTCACTTTTTTTTCTTCCTTCATAACCCTGTAATTAATCAAATTGTCGTGAGACAAAAAAAGAGATTGAAGTACGGGGGTTCCGCCTCTCAATCTCTTTTATTAAATAATGAATTTAAGCTTTTACTAAAACTTCATCAATCATTCCGTATTCTTTGGCTTCACCTGAAGTCATCCAATAATCACGGTCTGAATCATTCCAAACTTTATCATAATCTTGACCTGAATGGTCAGAAATAATAGTGTAAAGTTCTTTCTTCAATTTTGCTATTTCTCTAGCGGTAATTTCAATATCAGAAGCTTGTCCTTGTGCACCGCCCATTGGTTGATGAATCATCACACGTGAGTGTTTTAACGCAGAACGTTTTCCTTTAGCACCAGCTGTTAATAGAACAGCAGCCATTGACGCAGCCATTCCAGTACAGATAGTAGAAACTTCAGGTTGAATATATTGCATGGTATCATAAATACCTAAACCAGCATATACTGAACCACCTGGGCTATTGATATAAATATAGATATCACGTGTTGCATCAGCACTCTGTAAAAACAGTAATTGCGCTTGAATAATATTAGCTACGTAATCATCTACACCAGTACCTAAAAATATAATTCTATCCATCATTAAACGTGAAAACACATCTAATGCTTGCACATTCATTGTACGCTCTTCTAGAATATATGGCGTCATTGAAGACTCAATATAGTGTTCCATCGCAATAGAACTAATTCCTTTATCTAGTGTAGCGAATTTCTTAAAATCGTTGTAATCCTTCATATTTTTTATCCAAATAAGTTAGTTAAACTCCCCATGATTCCTTTTTTAGGAGCCTCTCCGGTTGCTAATTTAACAAAATCATCATAAGAAACCGATTTATCTTTAAGCTTTAAAGTCTTTTTGTAAAAAGTCATCATTTTAGCAAAATATAAATCTTCGTAAATCTTACGGTATTCTTCTTCATTTTTCATTACGTTCATAGCTGTTTCAGATAATAATTTATCATCTGGATCCGCCATTCCGTATTGTGCAAATTGACCTTTTAAACTTTCTTTAGTAAAGTTCATCAACTCTTCTTGACCTATTGCTAAATCGTATTTTTTAGTGATTTCACTTTCAATCAAGTTCCACTTTAAGCTTTCTGAATACCCTTCATAAGCTGTTTCTACATCACCTTCACTTCCGTACTCATCTGTTTGAGCTAAAAATTCTTTTAAGAAAGTATCTGGTAATTTATGGTCAAATTTCTTTAAGAAACCTGCTTTAATGTCTTTGTATAAAGAGATATCTTCATAACGAACAAATATTTTTTGAAGCTCTTCGGTAATTTTAGCGTGAAATTCTTCTACTGTTTTCACGTTATCTTTTCCGTAAATTTTATCGTAAAACTCTTCATTCAAATCAGCTGGCTCCACATGGAAAATTTCTTCTACTGCAAACGAAAATGAACTAGAAAGACCAACAACCTGTGCCATTCCAATATTTAACATTTTAGCCAAATCTTCGTCTCCTTTACTTACCTCTCTAGGGTTTACCGTAATCACGGCTCCTTTTACCAAAGCTTGTAAACTTTTTTTCAGTTTCGCTCCTTCTACAGATTCTATTGAAATAGTAGACTTATGGCTAATACCATTTTCTTTAATTTCTCCTGCTTCGTTAAGCTCGGTAAAAACACCGTTTAACATATCGGTATCACCCGCATTATCTACCGATGAAAACTTTCCGTATTGTCTTCTAACGTCATCTGAATATTTTTCAATTAACGTATTATCTACTTTAATTTTATTCAAAGTAAATTTATCTTTTTCGGTAACCTCCACTATAATTTCTGGGGCAACTCCAATTTTGTAACTAAATTGAATATCTCCCATATTGTTTACATCCAAAACTAATGTTTCATCTGCAACAGGAATAGGTTGACCTAATACCGGAATTTTATTTCCCTTGATATACTTATCGATTTCAGTGCCTAAAATTTTATTCACTTCTTCTCCTAATACTTGACTTCCGTACATTTTCTTAACCATCCCCATTGGTACATGGCCTTTTCTGAAACCCGGCATATCTGCCTTTTTTCTGTAGTTCTTTAAGTTTGCGGTAACCGTATTGGCGTAATCAGCTGCATCAATATTTACCTTTAATACCCCGCTTAAATCTGCACTAACCTCGTGTGATACTTTCATCTTTAGTATAATTTGCTTTTACTCAATCTTATTTTTACTGAAACCAACAGTCTAAAACTTACGTAATTTCACTTGATTTCCTTACTCTAATTGATATATAGACATTTCTATCATCAAATTTGAGGGCGCAAAAGTACGCTTTTATCTGCTAAGCATTTTCATGTTTCAAACAGAAATTTTCAGTGTTTTAATGGTTCAAGGGTTTCTAGGCAAAAGCAAATTAATACATTTGCTAGGTAATATTTATCACGAAAAAACCTATACCTCATAATGGAAGATATCAGAAAAATACTTGATTTTAGTTTCACCCAATTCTACGACTCTGAATTAAAGGATGAAATAGCCAAAATTGGTACTTTAAAGAGCTTTAAAGAAGGGGCTCACCTTATGGATGTTGGTCAATACGTGAAGTCAATTCCATTAATTGTAAAAGGAAAGCTTAAAATTTTTAGAGAAGATGAAGAAGGAAATGAACTTTTTTTGTACTACCTCTATAAGGGAGAAGCCTGTGCTATTTCTTTAGTTTGCACAATCAATGACAGAATCAGTCAGGTTAGAGCGGTAGCTATGGAAGACACGCAAGTAATTTCTATTCCGATTGAAACCATGGACCGTTTTATGATGACGTATCGCTCTTGGTACCAGTTTGTAGTAAGAACATATGGTCTGCGTTTAAACGAAATGTTACATACCATTGACAGTATTGCATTTTTAAAAATGGACGAACGATTATTGGCATATCTAGATAAAACAGCAGAAGTAAGAGGTAGTAAAACTATTAATGATACTCATCAAAATATTGCAACGGAGTTAAACACTTCTAGAGAGGTTATTTCTAGGTTATTGAAACAAATGGAGCGTAAAGGATTAGTGAAATTATCAAGAAATCATATTGAGATCTTGACATAAAAAGAAGACCCTTCGACAAAAGCTACTTCGACAGGCTCAGCACAAGTCAGGGCAAGCAATTCAGGGTAAATATGACGAAACACTGATTTAAAAAAATGGAAATAAAAAAGCCCCAATACTATTTTAGTATTGGGGCTTTTTCTATTAAAAAATTTACAATTTTGGTAATTCCATATTTAAATATGGCGCTCCTTTCATGTTTAAGATATTCTCAATAGCGAATAATTTCGCATTAATACCTTCCATTTCTTTGATAATGATTTTTAGCTCATCTTTAGCAATGGTGTAATCATTATTTTGAATTTCGGTACTTGCATTTTGA
>CAXMPG010000163.1:0-37199 GCA_964195485.1 uncultured Desulfobacterales bacterium | reverse complement strand
TGAAAGAAAACAAATTAAATATGTCAGATGAGTTTCTTCAGGTTCATGGATTTACAAATAGAAATATAACAATAGTTGAATTGATGTCAACGGTGCATCCTGATGATGTGAAAATGGTTAGAGAAAGCCAAAAAGCAGCACTTGATGGTGTTCGGCCTTATGATATAATTCATCGTATTATTAGACAAGATAACGGGGAAGAACGAATTATTCATGGGAAAGGAACGGTAAGTTTTGATGAAAATGGGAAACCTTATAAGGCTATAGGTTCAGCTCAAGACATCACTGAAAAAGTGAAATCAGAAGCAGCATTAAAAGAAAGTGAAACCCAACTGCGTATTATTACGGATAATTTACCGGTTATAATTAGCCATTTAGATAAAGACTTTAAATACCTGTTTGCCAATAAGTACTATTATGAAAAGGGCGATTTTCATACGGATATTACGGGGAAAAATGCAATCGATGTTTTGGGTGAAGCAAGTTTTAAGCATGCCTTACCTAACATGAAAAGAGCCCTTGCCGGTGAAAGTGTCAATTTTGAAAGTAGAACAACACATGGTAATAGTGATGAATTACGCGTTTTTGAAATCAATTATATTCCAAATATTGTCGATGGTGTAGTGGAAAGCTTTTTTGTATTGGGCATTGATATTACTAAACGTAAGCAAGCAGAAGAACAATTAACCAAGGCTAAAGATAAAGCAGAAGAAAGCGACCAGCTAAAAACGGAATTTATCAATAATATGTCGCATGAAATCCGTACACCCATGAACGGAATATTGGGCTTTTCATCTATTCTTGGTACCCCAAATTTAACAGATGAGAAAAAGAAACATTACATAAACATCATTCAAAATAGTGGGAATCAATTACTGCATATTATTGATGACATTTTGGAAATTTCCAAACTTGGAACCAGGCAAGTAAAAACAATTGAGACCGAAGTCTGTTTAAATGATTTACTATTAGAACATTTTTCTGTTTTCGACATTAAAGCAAAAGAACACGGAACTCCTTTGTATTTGCATAAAGGACTTTCAGACCATGAAAGCCTCCTATTAATAGATGCAACCAAACTAAATAAAATACTAAGTAACCTATTGGAGAATGCGTTGAAATTCACAAGTGAAGGATGCATTGAATTTGGGTACATTCAAAAGGATAAAGAACTAGAGATTTACGTAAAAGATACGGGGATTGGTATAAAACTAGAAAAACAAGAAACCATTTTTAAACGATTTTCTCAAGAAGAAAAGAGTTTAACGAAGAATGTGGGTGGTTTAGGTTTAGGATTATCTATTGCCAAAGAAAACGCCCATTTACTTGGCGGAAAAATAATAGTGAAATCAGAAAAAGGAAAAGGGGCCACTTTTACTATTACCATTCCTTACAAACCGGTGAATTCGAAAATACAAAACGATACTTCGCAGAAGGTACCTGAGAAAGACGAAAAACAGCCAGATACCTTCACTATTCTAATTGCAGAAGACGAAGAGGTAAATTATTTGTATTTAGAAATCTTACTGCAAGATATGGAACGGAATGTAAGTCTTATTCACGCAAAACACGGATTAGAGGCGGTTGAAATCTGTAAGAAAAGTAAAGAAATTGACCTTGTTTTAATGGATTTAAAAATGCCCCGAATGAAGGGAATTGAGGCGACTCAATTAATAAAGGAATTTAGACCAGAACTACCCATCGTTGCACAAACGGCATATTCAACTACCAATGAAAGGCAACAAGCTTTTTTAGCAGGTTGCGATGATTTTATTTCAAAACCAATTAGGGCAGAAACGTTAAAGGGAATACTTAAAAAGTACTTGAAAAAAAAACAACAGTAGTCTGGTAAATGCCGTTTCCATGCTTCAGGTACAGGATAGGCATAGGTCCGTTCAATTTGTTCATCCGGCTGGTTGGCATTAGCCATCCATGTCTTATAGCTTAATCACTTATTTAAAAACAAGGAAAATTGATACGCTCGTTCGTTTTTGTTTGGAAGGCTTATGAATTGGGCTCATCCTAACGAATCTTCGGCCACTAATTTTACAAAATCTAAAGAACTAATCATACCCGTTATTTTTCCTTCATCCATTACAAGTATGTGATGTACTTTGTGCTTTAGCATCATTTTTGCTGCCGCCTGAGCGCTTGAATTTGCATGAACCACATGCACAGTTGTAGAAGTCATTACTGCTTCTACCGTAGCATCATCGCTTACTTCTGCGCTTATATCTGTCGCAGTGATAATACCTTTAATTTTCGTTTCAACCTTTATGGGATCATTCGCATACGAAATAATTGGAATGGCGTGAATTCCTTCTTCCTGCATAAGAGTTCTAATATCTTGAATGGTTTGACCTGCCATCGCAGTGGTTACTGGAGATGACATAGAATCTTTTACATGAACGCGCATAAATGATATTTTAATTTGAAAATAGTGTTATGATAATAATGAACAAAAGCGGTAAGTTCTCTTTATTTGGACTGCGATAAAAATAGGGTGAAAAACATTCTAGGACAGTCAAAATTTTGAAGTTTGACGTTAAAATATTACCCTGTTAATCGGGTTAAATATGGGCGTAACATGGGTGCTAAAGGTTTAACTAAAAAAAGACGAAGCCAAATTTAAACTATGACTAGGTCTTTTCAATTAATTCCTAAAAAACTACTTCACCAAATGCGGGTAATGGCTCTCCCTATTTTGAAATCTAAGAATGGTGTCTTTTACAATTACCCCTTGGTCAATATTAATGGCGTTTTTAATGGTCACATCTTCATTCCAACCCTCTCGACCCGCTAGCACAGATGGTACATATACCAGTAATGCCGCAGAAATAGATCTAGAAGCACTTTCCCAAAAATAACTTGGGGTATGATCTACCGCATAATAATCAATGCTATCAATGGCTATCATCGGGTTTTTAAACGTAGTAGGTTTGGCAAAATAAAATCCCATGCCTTCATCACAACTCACATCTATAATTAACGCACCTTTTTTAAGATTAGATTTTTCATCTTCTTTTACAAAATCAATCGGATGGTCGGTATCCTGATATGTTCCGTTAATTATAATATCAGATTCACGTATTAAATCCAATAAAGGTCGCTCAGAACGATTATGCTCCACCACAACTAATCTAGGTTCGCCCTCATTTCCTTTTCTAATACGGGCATAGTGCGCATCTAATACTTCTTCTCTTACCAAATGATCTGGTCTTTGAATAAGAATGGTTACATCTCTAAAACCGTGCGCTTTTAACGCGTAAATAGCGCCTCTACTAACCGCACCAAAACTAAATATGATTGCCTTTCTTTGGTTTCCATAATGACCATCTATGCCCTTTAATTGAAGCGCATGAATTACAGCACTATAGCCAGCCATTTCATTGTTTTTGTAAAAAGTATGTCTTCCAATATGTCCATCTGGATGCCACACGTACATATCTTCAAAAGCAATTAAGGTTAATTTTTTATCGATTGCGGTTTGGGTAATTTCTTTTTGCTGGGCACAATGCGGATATCCCCAAATAGTTCCCCCTTCTTTCAGTTCTTCTAAATCAGAAAGAATAGGTTTGGCAATAATAACGGAACCAATATTAGATAGGATTTCACTTCGTGTTGCTACTCCGCCAGATAAGGCGCTAATTTCGTTATCATCCATATGGAAACGTTCACCATAACCTTTCTCAAAAATAAGCTGTTTACGAATGTTTTCAGGAAGTCTATGCAAGTGGTCTGGATGAATGGGTACCCGTCTTTCATCTTCTTTTTTGGAAGTTCCAATAACGCCCATTTTTAATAAAGCCATAGTATTTGATTTGAAACGAGTTGCAAAGTAATGACCTTCGCAAAACGAACGGTAAAAATTACTATTAGATAGTTTTTCTAGCAATCACTCATTAAGTTGGCTACTAGAGCTAGATTTTAAAAAAAAGGTTTAAGAAGGAACATCTCAACAATTCCTTGAAGTAACGATGCACAGGGTTATTCGAAATGCACCGATAATTAGTACTTCGTAAAGATACTTTATTAAAGGTATAATACTCCTGCAGGCCAACTTATTATGGTGATTATTTCTAGCGTATTAAAATTATTACATTTCATGATTTCCCATTATTTATGGGGTTAGGGGGAAGTCTAGTCGGAATAATTGATTCTTAATAGAAAGGGAGTTAAATTGAATATGCTTCTTTTGTTTAATAAAAACTAGAAATAGTTAAACAAAACAAGTATATTTGTCATCCAAAACAACAACTATGAAAATTTTAAGCATACTATTAGTACTATCACCTCTAAATTATTTCAATTTTTCAAACCCATCAGAAGTAAACGAAATGGCTCAAAAACTATACGCGGTTAAAATCCAATCTATTGAAGGCGAAGCGCTAGATTTAAGTACCTACAAGGGTAAAAAAATACTTTTTGTAAACGTAGCATCAGAATGTGGGTATACTCCACAATACAAAGAGTTACAAATGTTACAAGAAAAATACAGCGACAAACTTGTTGTAATTGGCGTTCCATGTAACCAATTTGGCGGTCAGGAGCCAGGTACACCAAAAGAAATTGCCACTTTCTGTGAAAAGAATTATGGTGTGACATTCACTCTTACTGAAAAAGTAGATGTGAAAGGAAAAGAGCAACATCCGTTGTATCAATGGTTAACGCAAAAGAGCGAAAACGGAATGGAAGATTCAAGCGTGAAGTGGAACTTTCAAAAATATTTAATTGATGAAAACGGAAATTTTGTAACCTATTTTAAATCGGGTGTAAAACCTATGAGTGATGAAATCACTTCATTATTGTAGTTTTTCTCCGCTAAGATGAGTGATAATTCCGATAATACGAAAAACCAAATTTCTATTTTTTGGTTTAGAAGAGATTTACGATTAGAAGATAATGCGGCTTTAAGCGAGGCGCTAAGAAATGGGCAGCCTGTGCTGCCCATTTTTATTTTCGATACAGATATTATTGATGAACTTCCTCCCAACGATCCCCGCCTTGGATTTATTCATTCTAGTTTAGAAATAATTAATCAAAAACTGCTAGCCTATGGTTCTAGCTTACATATTTTTAAAGGTAAACCATTAGCTGTTTTTGAAAAGCTTTTAACAGAATACACGGTTAAAAATCTCTTTTTTAATCGAGATTATGAGCCCTATGCGTTAAAGCGCGATTACGATGTAGCTCACCTTTTAAGTGCGCAAGATGTTCAAATCAAAAGTGCCAAAGATCAAGTTATTTTTGAGCCCAATGAAATCTTAAAAGCGGATGGAAATCCATACATAGTATATACCCCTTTTAAAAAAATGTGGCTAGCCAAGATGGCTGATACAGCATTAGAAGTGTTTACTATTCCTAATTCACCAAACTTTGTGAAGGACCCAGTTCCATTTCCTACATTGGTAGAATTGGGCATGGAAAAAAGTGATTTACCTGTTTATTCTGTAGATTATTCTGTAATAGATAGTTATGATGAAAATAGAGATTTTCCAGATAAAGATGGTACCAGTTATTTAGGCCCTCATTTACGTTTTGGTACCGTAAGTGTTCGGTCACTAGTTCCTGATTTAGTGAATAAAGGAAGCGGACATGCCGTTTTTCTGAGTGAGTTAATATGGAGAGAATTTTTCATGCATATTATGTATTATTTTCCAAAAGTGGTACATCAAAACTTTAGGAGTAAATACGATGGTATTCAGTGGCGTAATAATACGGATGATTTTGAAAAATGGTGTACTGGAAACACGGGATATCCTATCGTAGATGCCGGAATGCGTCAACTGAATAAAACAGGATATATGCATAATCGAGTGCGCATGGTCACGGCAGGTTTTTTATGTAAACACTTGCTCATAGATTGGCGTTGGGGGGAAGCCTACTTTGCCCAAAAACTAATGGATTATGATTTGTCAGCCAATAATGGAAATTGGCAATGGGCAGCAGGTACAGGTTGTGATGCCGCACCCTACTTCCGTATTTTTAATCCAACGGAGCAAGTCAAAAAGTTTGACTCTCAATTAAAATACATACAAAAGTGGGTGCCAGAACTTAATTCATTAAGCTACCAACCTATGGTAGAACATAAAATGGCACGTCTAAGAGCCTTAGATGTGTATAAAAGTGGAATTTTACACTAAGCATTAGTGAGTGTACGGAACACAAAAAGAGAGTAGCCTATGGAATGTAGTAAAGTAGATATACGACCGGTAATCAAACATATTACGGATATTGAAAATAAGCGCCCAGAAGAAAAGTTTCAAAACGAAACCTTGCGTCCTATTCTTAAAATGCAACATGCGTTATTACGCGCTGTTTTTAATGAAAATGCCGCTAAAAACAAAGTAGATGTAGGTGCTCTAAATAGCGAGAAAAGAGTAGAGTTGGTGACTAGAACCTTCAAACAAGATCATATGTTTAAAACAGAGGTTAGAGGACTTATAATTGGGCATTTCACCATGGAAGAATATGTGACCTACGCAGGTATGAAAACCGAAATTAATAGAAGGATACTTACTATGAGTGCAGAACGGGTTTTGTCCGGACTTTAACCCTTTTTTGCAAAGTTTCCAGACCATATTCTAATTTAAGCTCGCTACTGCTAGCGAAAGCTCTAATTAATGCATTTTAAAACTTTTGATAGAAAATCACTCTTCTCTTTCCGGGTAACCCATTTTTATATCTTCAGAAAATGAATTTGAAATCAATCATCCAAGCGTAGTTGCTGTAGGCGATGATTGGGGAAATAAAAATAGGCGTCTATTTTGAATATGGTGTATCTATCGGATTTAAATAACGTTACAAAGGCAAAAGAAAAAGTAGAGTAAAGTGACCGTCTAAAATCAGCGTTTTTAGCCAACATGAGTCACGAAATTCGTGCCCCAATGAATAGTATACTGGGTTCTTTTGAGCTCCTAGAAAAATCCAAACCTTACTAGTGAAGATTAGCAGCGATTTATTGGCATGCCAAATTAATCCGGATATTGATTTAATATTAATGGATGTTTTAATGCCTGAAATGGTTGGTTTTGAAGCCACTCGTCAAATACGGGAGTGTAATAAAGACGTAGTTATTATAGCACAAACCGCTTTTGGTTTAGAAGGCGACAGCGAAAAGGCTATTGCTGCCGGTTGTGATGATTATATTACCAAGCCCATAAAAGCAATAGAATTGAAACAACTGATATTTAAAAACCTAAAGAAAGCCAGCGTTTAGCACCGTTTATCACCAGCCAAGAGTCGTTTAATGGTGTGATGAATATGTGGTGAATTCTAAAGCATAAAAAAAGGATTCAGATTTTGTACGTTGAATCCCCTTTTTCATGTCCAATTAGTAGCTGGTGGTTTTATATGCTAATACGTGTGATAGCGCTTACCTCTCTATGCTCTTTGTCTGTCAAAAACATATTCCTGTATGCAATGATTAACGACCATAAAAGAGCCGGTTTCGTGCTTTAGTTCAAAAAATTATTTTTTTGAATCTAGCTCCATGCTAATACTAATGCTAACTTCATCTCCTACTACAGATGTGGCTGCCCAACTTCCAGTACCAACTTCATAATTGGTACGATCCAAGGTGGTGTCTATTTTCACCCCTAATATTTCATAACCAGCTTTCCAAGGGTTGTCCATTCTACCCGATATTGTTAATGGTAATGAAATCTCTTTGGTAATTCCTCTCATAGTCAATTTTCCTTTTACCGCATATTCCGTATCTGAAATTTTGGTGAACCCTGTAGAGACAAATTTTATAGTGGTGTATTTTTTAGCCGCAAAGAAATCGTCACTTTGTAAATGGCTATCTCTTTCTTCATCATCGGTATCAATGCTGCTCACCATGATTTCAAAACTCACCTTACTACCCTTTAAATCGGTAGGTTCAAAAACTACATTCCCACTGAAAACTTTAAATTTCCCGGTTACCGCTGAAAAGAAGTGATTAACAGAAAAATTCACTGATGCGTGGGAGTTATCTATATTCCATTCTTTCGCTTTTTGTGCTTGAGTAGTTAAACTTGTTGCAAACACCATAATCAATCCTAATCCTATACTCTTAATTCCTTTTACCATTTTCTTTATTTTAAGTTGTTACGGTTAAGTAGTCGAATGGAAATTGAATTCCTGACAAAAAAGAATAAAATAATTTTTATTAGGTGGATGGCTAAGGTTGGGGTGGCTCTTAATGCGTTATAAACTGTTGCTTTAGATCACTTAAGTAAGTGAGGTTTTATTGTTGCGGATTAAATGAAAATGGCGAGAAGGCTAACTAAATAGAAACGTAGCCTCACATTACAATCAAGGGTTCGAACTAATGGTCTTTTACCAATTAGAGGTAATTCAAAGCTACTCCGATTTATCTTCTAATTTACGGATGAGGTTAGTCTTAAATTCATCTGATAAATTGTTTTTCTCTTCGGCTTGTGCTTTTATGTGGTTGAGAATGCTCTTATCGATTAGCTCCGACTCTCGTGCATAAGCCTTACAGGTTTCACACATAGCGGTATGCATAGATAGTTTTATTTTTTCGGCAGACGATAGTTTTGTAACCGCCTGTTTCTCTATCATTTCTGAAGCCTCTTTACACGAAAATGTAGCCCAGTTCATTATTTTCTGTCCAATCATACCCAATTTTTATCCAAGCATTCTTTTAATTGAAGTTTTGCTCGGTGAATCATTTGCCAATAATTGGACTTTGTAATCTGTAATTCCTGACAAATTTCATCCGGTTTTTTCTCTAAAGTATATTTAGCCAAAACAGACAAACGCCACTTTTCCGGTAAATTACCCATGCATTCTGCCAACGTAGCGTTAAAATCAGGATTGTCTAGTAAATGGTCTTGTTGACTCCATAAGCTCTCAGAAATTTGATTCTTCCAGGAGCCACGTTCATCAAAATAAGTCTGAGAAATAGGCGTGGTACCTTCTTTGGTTTTCTTTCGGTAATAATCCAGAATTTTATTATTAAGGATTGCAGTTAACCATGTTTTGGGCGTGCTTTTTCCGGCATAATTAGAATGAGATTGAAAGGCAGATAAAAAAGTTTCTTGAACCAAATCCTCTGCAATAACTTTGGATGAAGTTTTGTATAAAGCCCAAGAATATAGATGGTCACTATATTCATGAACCCAATCTGATACCATACTGGAAACCTCCTTGATTTCGCTCATGTATCAAACGTAAGAATTTAATAGAAGCACTTATTTTTTTTATCTAGGAAAGGTACTAGAGATGACAAAACAATAAGAACAAATAATCCTCTAACCAAAACTTAAAATAAGTCTGATTAGAGGATACAATTAATCCCTGCTACGAGGACATATGAAAATTATTTTTGCGTAAAAATCTTGTAAACTAACGTTCCGCCTATGGTAATGCCTTTTTGATATGAACCAACTATGGTTGGCTCGTTTCCTTGGGTAGATTCTTGCTCTACTTGCACTTCTGGATTCAATAAGTTACTTGCTGAAAGATTGAATTGCCAATGTTTTCCAATATCATTTCTCCACGTAAAATTCAATGTGTTGATTGATTTCTCGTAAGAGTCACCAATGCTTTGACGACCTACCGCGCTTAATCTTCTGCTAAAATAGTTGTAGGAAATAGTAGCTGATGTTTTGAATTTCTCGTTGAACCTTTTTTCGTAAGACAAATCAGCATTTGCTAAAATTGGAGAAGCTCCTTGTAACTGACGCTCCGGGTTATTAGCCGTTACTCCTTGAGAAACATCAATCGCTACGGTAGAGTAGATATAAGAGAAGTTAGCGCCAATTCCTACGTTTCTTAAAGGAGAAGAATCAGATACAAAACGCATGTTTCTGAATTTTTTAATGAATTCAAACTCCACACCATAAGCCTGGGCTGACTTTGCATTTTGGTAGGTCAAAAGAATGCCTGATGCAGAGCCAATAGTTACTTGCTCAATTGGACGGTCAATCATTCTTCCAAATACCGTTACAGAGTACAAATCACCCGAATTTGGGTAACGCTCAAAACGGAAATCAACGTTGGTATTACTCGAGTTTTGAAGTAGCGGATTTCCTTGTTTTACTTTACCACCAAAGAATTCGCGGTACTGGAACGGTGCTAATTCTTTAAAATTAGGACGCGTAATGGTTTGTGAAGCTACCACTCTAAAAGAGGACTTCTTATTTGGCGAATACTTTAATGAAGCCATTGGTAAAATACTAATGGTATCAATCACTTCGCTTTCTACAAAAGCAGGATCTAACGGACTTGATTGTTTTCTGTATCTTATTTCTTGGAAACTTTTTTCTACTCTAGCACCACCCAAAATGTACCAACGACTGTTGAAATGGTAATCTAAAGAAACGTATCCTGCGTGAATATTTGTCGTTCCTTCGGTAGCTGATTCTGGTCTAGACTCTTCTCTTTGAGAAAAATATCCAGATGCGTGATTGGCGTCATTTATGTATTGATCTGGGTTGTCAGCATCCACAAATTCATACCCGTTACTTTGATTCAAGTCCTTTAAATTGTGCGAATAGAATTTAAAATCTTGTGTTCTTGATTTTAGCTTTCCTTGATATCCAGTAGAAAGAGTCATTCTCGCGCCTCCTAAAGAATCGGTTTTTAAAATGTATTTCGTGTTTACAGCAAAATCATATTCCTTTTCATCTAACTGCATATAATAACGATGTTGATCAGCAACATTATCAGTTAAAAACTGGTAGTTCTCTCTAGAAGCACCATCTTCATGAAACCAAATTAACTGTCTTCTGTCTGGCTCTTTCGAACCGGTGATTTGATACGCAGCACTCCAGTTTACAGTTAGTTTTTCATTTAGTAATTCATGGTTACCGATGATTTGGTTTGTCCATAATTTGTTTTGAACCCAAGTCATACGTCTAGAAAAAATCTGTCCAAGGTTATCGTAATCCCAATGGTAACCATCCGTTTCTCTTACGGTGTTTTTTGAAAGGTTGACAAACATTGTATTGAATTTAATGCTGTTATTGCTATTAAATCGGTAGTATAGTGAACCTAAAGTTGACATGCTTGTGGATTGAATACTGGAATTGTAGGTGTAGTCTATAATTTTTGCGTCTTGTGCATTAACTACACGATGAAGTCCGCTCAGATTGTTGTTTTTGTTTTCAAACGAACCTAATACTAAGAATCCAAAGCCTTTAGTATTGTCTTCGTTTCCATAAAAGTTACCCATGTTTAATCCAAACTTAGAATTTACGGGGGCGTTTATTTTTACTGGATTGAAGTTTTTCTGAAAAGGAATTCCTGGGTAAGAAGGATTCTTTTCAGAGTCGTTACTATTATACATTTCTTTAGATGGATTCTCTAACTTGTTCCATTGGGCGTTTAATGCCGTAGGAACATCTCTAGTGCCATCGTCAAATCCAAAATAATCTGTTTTCCCACCTTGATAACGCATAAAAGAGTTTCCTGTAGTTAGCGTATTAGCACCAAGACCTCCGTATACATTAAAAGTTTTTTCTTCCGGGTAATCTTTGGTGTCAATGTTAATAGATGCACCAGATACATCACCGTATTGATTAGTAGTAAAAGTTTTGGCTACCGTTAAACTTTGAACTACTGCGGTTGGAATAATATCTAAAGGAATAACTTTCTTGTCTGGATCAGGACTTGGTAATGGAATTCCGTTCAAGTAGGCATTGTTATAACGGTCACCTAAGCCACGAACTAAAATACTACCAGCTCCTGCCTGTGAAACACCCGACATTTTTGATAATCCTTCTTGTACATCGCTAGCCCCTTTTTTAGATAATTCTTGGGCTCCAATTTTCTCTTCCAGTCCAGAGGCTTCATTACGTTCCATTAATAAAGCCGTTTCTGATTCTTTATTCGCTTTTGCTACCACCATTACGGCTTGTAAAGCAAACGACTTTTGACGAACTTTAAAGGTCAACTGATGCTTCTCTCCGCTTTTTACGGTTACATCTAAAGTGTCGGCTTCGTATCCTGTAAAGCTAACGACCACTTTACATGGTCCTTCGGGGGCTGTAAACTGAAATTTTCCGTCAAAATCAGTCATGCCGCCAGTTGTGGTGCCTAAAATGTAGACATTAGCAAACGGTACAGGCTCTTGCCTTCCGTCCATGTTTTCAGTTACAACCCCTAATATTGTTCCTGAATTTGCAAATAAACCTAACGAGAATGTTAAGCTCATTAATAATAATCCGATATTTTTCATTTCTCTTTTAAATAGGGTGCAAAAGAACGGCTCCAATAAGACCTCTCGCTTAAGCCTATTTTAAGATTGAGTTAACTAATTTCCGGTATGTTAAGGCAACATTAAGTTTAATCGAATGTTAGTTGCGTTGGGTTAAAAAAGCGTGGTGTCCATCTAATTAGCCTAATTTTGAAGCGTATTAAAAGTACTGTTTAATGAGTAAGCATAAAATTTTATTAGTGGACGATGATCCAGATATCTTGGAGTTTATTGAGTATAACTTAGAGAAAGAAGGATATGAGGTATCTACGGCAAGTAATGGGGTAGAGGCTATTAAGATTGCCGAAAGGGTACTTCCAGATTTAATATTACTGGATGTAATGATGCCCGAAATGGACGGAGTAGAAACGTGTACAAGGCTTCGTGAAATTGATGCAGTTAAACATACTCGGATTGCATTTTTAACCGCAAGAGGAGAAGATTATTCTCAAATTGCAGGTTTTGATGCCGGTGGTGACGATTATATTTTGAAGCCCGTTAAACCAAGAGTTTTAGTAAGTAGAATTAAAGCCTTACTCAGAAGATCGGGTGGAGCAGAAGAAATCGTAGAGGTAGAACACGGTTTAAGAATAGATCGCGAGAGATATGAGGTTTCTAAAGATGGGGAACGAATTTCTTTACCAAGAAAAGAATTTGAATTGCTTGCGCTGTTAATGTCTAAACCGGGTAAAGTTTTTACCAGAGAGATTATTTTATCTACCGTTTGGGGAGAGGAAGTAGTGGTAGGAGATAGAACCATTGATGTTCATATTCGTAAGCTGAGAGAGAAATTTGGAAATAATTTTATTAAAACTATTAAAGGAGTGGGTTATAAATATAACGAACAACAAGCATAGGCATTAATGAAAGAAGAATCACCACATGATATAGCGCGTAAAATTTCCATTTATATTTATTTGGTCCTTACCGCAACTCTGTTACCATTGGTGTTGTATTACACGCAAGGCTGGAAAGCAATTGCTGTATTTACCGTGGTTATGATGGTGGTTTTTTATGCCATTTGGCGCCTAATCCGTTATAATATTGAGTTTTTTGTTTACCGAAGAATAAAGCTGATCTATAAAACTATTTCAAGATTGAAAACCAATCAATATCCACAAGAAGAAATGGATTTTGATGGAGATATTATTGGAGAGGTAAATAAAGATGTTCTTGCATGGGCTAGAGAAAGCAAAAATCAAATTGAACAGCTAAAAGATCAAGCCCAGTTTAGAAAAGAGTTTATTGGAAACTTGGCGCATGAATTAAGAACTCCTGCATTTAATATGCAAGGTTACCTACTAACGCTTCTAGAAGGAGGATTGGAAGATCCAAATATTAACACGAAGTATCTAGGTCGTGCAGATAAAAACTTGGATCGTTTAATTCATTTAATAAATGATTTAGATAAAATTTCGCGTATCGAAGCCGGTGAAGATTCACTAGAAATGGAAGAATTTAACCTGGTGGAATTAGCTAATGAAATAGCCGATAATCAAGAGTATAGGTCGGAGAAAAGGAATATAGTAGTTACGGTGGTGCCTTCTGCTAAGCCGATAGATGTTTTTGCAGATAAGGAAAAAATAGCGCAAGTATTTTCTAATTTATTGGTTAACGCCATCCGGTATGGAAAAGAAGGTGGTTGGATTGAGATTAGGTTTTACGATATGGCCGAAAACGTTTTGGTAGAAATTGAAGATAACGGAATTGGTATTTCAGAGGAAAGTGTTCCAAGATTGTTTGAGCGTTTTTATAGAGTAGATAAGTCTAGGGCGCGTCATGCGGGTGGTTCAGGACTTGGGCTTTCTATTGTGAAGCACATTGTTGATGCACATGAACAGACTATTAATGTTAGAAGTGCGTTGGGCGAGGGCTCCGTATTTTCTTTTACCCTAGCTAAGGTTAAATAAGATTTTAATAATTAACCGTATTAAAACCAAAAAGTATTCGATGACCTATATTTGCAGCACATGGCAGTGTTAGGAAAGGATATCAAACAAGCAAAAGAATCTTTAGAAGCAGGAGGATTAGTTGCAATTCCAACGGAAACGGTTTATGGTCTTGCGGCCAATGCGTTTAAAGAGGAATCAATCATTAAAATATTTGAAGCGAAAAAGAGACCGTCTTTTGACCCTCTAATTGTTCATATAGCTAATATTAGTTGTGTGAATGAATTGGTAAGTGAGTTTCCAGATACCGCAAAAAAATTAGCAAAAGCTTACTGGCCTGGTCCATTAACGTTGGTGCTAAAGAAAAGCGATAAAATTCCATTAGCGGTTACTTCAGGTATGGATACCGTTGGTGTTCGTGTGCCAAATCATCCACTATCATTGCAATTATTGAAGTCGTTAGACTTTCCATTAGCAGCACCAAGTGCTAATCCATTTGGTTATACTAGTCCTACCCAGGCATTTCACGTAAATGTGCAGTTAGGAAACTCCGTTGATTACATTTTAGATGGTGGTTCTTGTTCTGTAGGAATTGAATCTACTATTGTGAGTTGTATTGGCGACAATGTAACGATACTCAGATTAGGTGGTTTAACCCTAGAAGAGATTGAAAAAACTTTGGGTAGATCTGTTGATGAAGTGAAAACTTCTAGTGATAAGCCTAATGCTCCTGGTATGTTAACCAGTCATTACAACCCAGGTAAAAAAGTGATAATTGGAAATATTGACCATAATCTGAGAAAATTTCCAAGAGCTAGAATAGGGGTGTTATCGTATAAACGTACTTTCAAAAACCTTAACATTACCAAGCAAATAGCTTTATCTCCTAAAGGAGATATGAAAGAAGCGGCTAAAAATTTATTTGGAGCGTTACGTAAATTAGATTCTCGTGCAGTAGAGTTTATTTTAACCGAACAAGTGCCAGATGAGGGTTTAGGTAAAGCAATTAACGACCGTCTTTTAAGAGCTTCTCAAAAGTAGGTTCGAAGACATCGAATGACTGAGGTCAGGTATTTGATGTGATCATTGTAAAGGTCTTTCTTTAATTTCTAATAATCCTATTTTATTAAAATCATGTTTTAAGGCATTATATGCCTAAGCATTTTAATACGGAATAGATTGATTTTGGGTAGAGGAGTGATTTTGGTTGTGGCCTAAAAGGCATACAATCGTCATCGGTTATCGGTCAGTTTCTATTTCAACTTCGGATTGTTCTTATGACGATCAGAATCTCGCTTTGTTTTCACAATCATTTTATCTTGAAAAGCCTTTTCTAAATCCACTCCGGTTTGATTGGCTAGGCAAATAGCTACAAAAATAACATCCGCTAATTCCTCTCCAAGGTCTTTGTTTTTGTCAGATTCTTTTTCGCTTTGCTCTCCGTATCTACGTGCAATAATTCGTGCTACTTCACCCACTTCCTCAGTAAGTTGAGCCATGTTAGTTAGCTCATTGAAATAGCGAACACCAACGGTTTTAATCCATTCGTCAACCTGTTTTTGAATTTCTGTAAATCCTGCCATTATTCTTTGTTTTTTGTATCGATTATGATAGTCACCGGACCATCATTTGTCATATTTATTTTCATGTCGGCTCCAAACTCTCCCGACTGAATAGGTTTATCTAATAAGTGAAAAAGTGCGTCAATAAAATCTTCGTAAAGCTTATTGGCATGTTCTGGTTTAGCTGCTTTTATGTAGGAAGGGCGGTTTCCCTTTTTTGTTTTAGCATGAAGGGTAAATTGGCTAATTACCAAGATGTTTCCTTGAACATCTTTGATATCTAAATTCATTTTACCTTCTGAATCATTAAACAACCGAAGCTTACAAATTTTTGCGGCTAACCATTCTACATCCTCGAAAGTATCCGCTTCTTCAATACCCAAAAGCAACATATAACCATGGTCTATTTTACCAACTGTTATGGTGTTGATGGTCACTTTTGCCTCTGATACACGTTGAATAATACTTCGCACTTCGTTGATTTTTAGATTTCCAAAAATAGGGAAATGCTTGATGAGTTTAGCCTAAACCAAATAGGATTATCCCAAAAGAACACGGTAGGTTTCTCTGGTACGCTGTTCCATAAACACCTCTCTGTTATCTATTAGCTTTTCAATAATTTCTTCGTTATAGTGACGAATAGTTATTAGCTCAGCGTTGGTATTGTATTTTACGCTAAAATTAGACTGCAATTCGGTGATTAATGCTAATAATCGCCACTCGGTATTATGAACTGCCACGGTGAAGTTTACCGCAGAATTTTGCATAATATCAATCTTCACTTTATGCGATGAAAAACAGTCAAATATTTGACTTAAATGTTCTTCCACGATAAAAGAAAAATCACGGGTAGCAATGGTAATTAGCCATTGGTCGTTTTGATTAATGTAGGAAGGAATATTTTTGTTCGTTACAGCATCCTGACTAATCATTGTTCCAGTAGCGGTAGGGTCCACAAATGATTTTACCCACATTTTAATTTCCTTACGCTGTAAAGGCTGAATAGTTCTTGGGTGAATAACCGAAGCGCCATAATAAGCTAACTCAATAGCTTCATGAAAAGAAACTTCATTCAATTTTACCGCATCCTTGAAAATGCGAGGGTCTGCATTTAAAACTCCCGGTACATCTTTCCAGATGGTCATTTCTTTGGCGTCTAGGCAAAAGGCTAAAATAGCAGCCGAATAATCGGAGCCTTCTCGACCTAAGGTCGTTGTTCTGCTTTCGTTATCTGAAGCAATAAATCCTTGTGTAATAATTACGCTACTATCAGAAACATTGGGCATTAACTGCGTCTTAACTAAGCTTTCGGTCTTTTCCCAGTTTATACGTCCTTCTTTAAAATTACTATCTGTTTTAATTAATGTTCTGGCATCCACCCATATAGAATTGAGTCCGCAACATTTTAAATGATTGTCAATGATTAATGTGCTGGTCAACTCCCCAATAGAAACCACTTGGTCGTATAATTGGTCTGAATTTCCGGTAAAATCACTTTTAGAAATAGCAATTAAATCGTTAAATAATTTCGCTATATGCTCTTTTAACCACGTACGATCTAATTCAAAAAGCTCATCAATAATAGTATCATGAAAGGCACGGAAAGTAGCAATGTGTTCTTGAATTTTACCATCGTTTTCTAAAACAGAATGATGAATTGCTTCTAGGGCATTTGTTGATTTTCCCATTGCAGAAATTACCACAACTAAAGGATGCCCTTTATACATATTTAGGATTGTAGTAACATTCCTAACCGCATCTGCGTCTTTTACGGACGCTCCACCAAATTTGAAAACTTGCATAACCAATGATTAATGAATGCAATAATAAGATTATCAATTAGTAAATGCTATTAACATTTTTTAAAGGATGGACTTATTACCTAATCTCTAGAATTTAACGACTTTTGCCCCCAAATAATATAAATTATGATTCAGAATTCTTCCAATCCAGTATTAAACACCAAAAGATTTGATAAAGCAGCTTCCACATTATCCAGTACGGAAGTGATGACTGTTCAAGGTACAGTTTACAAAACATTAGCGTTAACGGTTCTTGTTTTTATAAGTGCGTTTTGGTCATGGTCTACTCCTGGAAGTATGTGGATGATTATTGGCGCAATTGGCGGATTAATTGCGGGTCTTGTTACCGTTTTTAAACCTACGTTAGCGCCTATTTCAGCACCAATTTATGCAGTGCTTCAAGGGCTGTTCTTAGGCGGGATTTCTTTATTGATAAGTGAAAAGTACGGAATGGGTGGAATAGTAATTCAAGCTATATCACTGACTATTGGTGTGCTATTTTTAATGTTATTTTTATACGCTTCGGGTATTATTAAAGTGACCAATAAATTGCGAACTGGAATTGTAGCCGCTACGGGAGCAGTGTTTTTGATGTACTTCATCAATTTCATTATGGGGTTCTTTGGTTCTGCGTTTTTCACCTTAGAGGATACTTCGTTAATGGCTATTGGAATCAATTTAGTGGTGGTGGGTATTGCCGCATTTAACTTATTACTAGACTTTGATTTTATTGATAAAGCTGCAGCTGCAAGAGCGCCTAAGGCAATGGAATGGTATGGTGCTTTCGGTTTGATGGTTACACTTATTTGGTTGTATATTGAACTCCTAAAATTACTATCAAGAATTAATAGAAGATAATGAGATTTTCATTTAAATACATAGCAGGCTTAGCATTAATGTTAAGCCTTTTTTCTTGCGTGCAAGAAGAGAAAAATACGGTTAAACCATTTACGGATGTACTGGATTTTGAACAAGAAATTAGCAGTTTAGAGGGTGGCTTGGTGAAGTACATGGTGAAAGACGCAACGGTAGAATTAAATAGACAGAGTAGTCCGAACTGGAATGTGGAATTGAAGCCTTTTCTGGATGCTGATTTTAATAAACCAGCGAATAAAGATAATTATACGCGTACAGAAACAAGGAGTACACTTTCTGGATGGAAAGATGTTACATGGGTCCGTAAAAACAACAATTTACCCGTAAAAAGCGCGGTGTATAGATTTGAGAATGACACATGTATTTCTGCGCAAATTGAAGTGGTTAAAGAGTCTGCAGTGTACACCAACTCAGAGATATTAATCTATATACCTAGTGTGGGATATGCTATTGAAAATGAACAAACCTTAAATGGATTGAGTGATAATCAATTTAATTTATTAGGAGAGTTTGAAGGCAAGCCTCAACCTTGGCGAATGTTTTTTGATATAGGTAATGGGAATGTTATTCCTGTGAATTTTGACCTTCTAAATACGGTAGATGGTATAGAACTGATGTTCAAACAAGGCTCAGAAAATATTAAGATGAAAGCAGTAAAGACGGATTCAAATTATGTAGTTGAAATCCCCGTTTTTCAGGCATATCTAACGTTTACCTTAAAAGAGGAGGAAATGAAAGGAAATTTTCATAACCTGGATAAAGGCGATGATTATTTGATTCCGTTTTTGGCATCAAAACTCCCATATTCGGCTGTAGTTAGAAGTATAGCCCATAATGATGGCGAAGATTTCTCCGGTAAATGGGAGGCCTATTTTGGAGAGGGAGAGGATAAATCTGCCGCTATAGGAATGTTTGACCGACTAGGTGATGACTTGGTAGGAACTTTTGCTACAGAAACCGGAGATTATCGCTTTTTGCAAGGAAAGGTTTTTGGGAACGAATTTTCGTTAAGCACTTTTGATGGGTCTCATTTATTTCTGTTTACTGGAAAAATTTCTGGAGACAAAATTACGGAAGGTCATTTTTACTCCGGTTCTCATTACCACACCACCTGGCAAGCGAAAAAGAATAATGATTTTGAATTGATAAACCCGGATGACATGACTTCCTTACAAGAGGGGGTAGAAAAAGTAAACTTTTCTTTTCCTAACTTGGATGGTGAGATGGTTTCTTTAAGTGATGAAAAATACCAAAACAAGGTAGTAATTCTTCAAATCCTTGGTTCTTGGTGTCCTAATTGTATGGATGAAACGAGGTATTTTAAAGAGTTGTATTCCAAGTATAATTCGCAAGGGCTAGAAATTATTGGACTCGCATTTGAAAGAAGTAAAGATTTTGAAATTGCTAAATTAAGTGTAGAAAAATCAATCACTGATTTAAGCATTCCGTATAACATGTTGATAGCTGGAACCCCTAAGGAGTCAGCTCTTGCACTTCCTATGATTACACCCATTAAATCGTATCCAACGTCTATTATTATTGACCGTACTGGAAAAGTGATTCAAATTCATACCGGGTTTTATGGGCCAGGAACAGGTAAATATTATGAGGATTATACGAATGAAACGGAAAAGCTAATTGAAAACTTACTTAAATAACACGAAATAAATAGTATCAGGTTTCAAAAAAGGATATAATTCAATGACTATTAAGGTCTTGTGATAGGTGTGTTAAAGGCGGAGTTTTAACCTAAAATTCAATTAATGTTCGGCATGCATAACATTAATAGTCAGCTAATTGCAATAAACAGGTAGAATGGGTGTAAAACTTTGAAGACGGCCTAAATTGTTGCACCTTTGCAGAAGTATAAAACGAGTAAATCTTTTTGATTTTTTTAATTGAGAATTTTGCATATGATAAGTAATACATCAAAATCACCACATTCTTTTCATATTCCTGTAATGGGAATTGCTTTCACCATTGATACGCCCATTAAAGTGGCGCACTACGGAATTTCGTCTGTGATGTCTTTGGTTGATGATGTGTTGATGGAACAAATGCGTGAACATCACTCTATTAAAAATGGGTTAGAGTATTTGCCGATTACGAAAAATGATGCGGATTATAGAGCTAAAAGAACTACCGCATATCTAAACTTAGTTGGAACTCTTGTAGCGCAAAATTTCCAACGCGTAAAGGATTCTGAATTTGAGTTGGGTACAGAAATTACCAAGTATTTTGAAATGCTTGCTGATAGTACTCCTTTAAAAGTCGCTTATTTGAGAATGATTTCTCTAGCGGATGGGGAAGAAAAGGCTCAATTACAAGATAACCTGCGTGAAAACATGAAGGTTGGAAGTGTTGATGTAAATATCATGACTAAATTGGATCGTGTTACTTACGCCAATAAAGAAGCTTTACCATCGGAATTTAATGAAGCACATTCCGCATTAAGAGGATACGCAAATAGTCAATTAGATTCTTCTATTATTTTCTCTGCAGGAATGAACCCGAGATTGTACTCATACATTTCTCAATTTGAAGATTTTTATCCAAGTGAAACAGGATACATTAAAAAAAGAATTGTTTTAAAGGTAAGTGACTATCGCTCTTCTCTTATACAGGGAAAGTTTTTAGCAAAAAAAGGACTTTGGGTTTCAGAATATAGAATTGAATCTGGGTTAAATTGTGGTGGTCATGCATTTGCTTCAGATGGTTTTTTAATGGGGCCAATCATGGATCAATTTAGAACAAGTCGTAAGGATTTGATTGATTCGGTACATGGTATTTTGATAGATTATCTCTCAAAAAATAATAAGTATGTACCTGCAGCGCCACTTCCTATGATTGTAACTGCTCAAGGTGGAGTAGGCACTAATGATGAGCATGAGTTTTTGTTAGATCATTATGGTATGGACAGTGTAGGTTGGGGTTCACCAATGCTATTAGTTCCTGAAGCAGTTACGGTAGATACACCTTCACGTGATTTACTAGTAAAGGCAAAAGAAGAAGATTTATATTTAAGCAGTATTTCTCCTCTAGGTATTCCTTTTAACTCATTAAGAGGAAATACGAAAGACATTGAAAAGCAAGAGAAAATTGATGCAGGAAGACCTGGGTCAGCTTGTCCGTTAAACTACTTGGTTTCCAGTAAAGAATTTACGGAACGGGCTATTTGTACCGCTTCTCGTCAATACCAAAAACACAAAATTAAAGCGTTAGATACGTTGAATTTAGTGAAGATAGAATATCAAAAGCAATATGATAAAATAACAGACAAATCCTGTATTTGTGTGGGGTTAGGAACGTCTGCTACGATAGTAAATAGTATTGAGAATAAAATACGTGGCGAAGCAGTTTCAATCTGTCCTGGGCCAAATATTGCTTATTTTGATGAGGTTATTTCTTTGAAGAAAATGGCCAATCATATTTACGGTAAAATAAATGTCCTAAGTGATAATTACCGTCCTAATATGTTCATTAAGGAGATTGGTTTATATGTTGATTATCTTGAAAACAAGATTAAAGATGTTTCTGGTCCGATTGAAAAGCAAATGAAATATTTCAATACCTTCCAAAACAACATGGAAGAAGGGATTGAATACTATAAGGACTTATTTTCAAACGTTATTACTAATTCAGACTCGGTAAAAGATAAGATCTCGGATGAAATCAATGCGTTTGAATTGAAATTGAAATCATTGAAAGAAGAGATCGAGTTAGTAGTTGCTTGATTTTAAAATAAATAAAATATTTGAAGCCTGCTGTTAGCAGGCTTTTTTTATGGGGTAGTTTTTCAGTGATAAAATAAAATCCTTTTTTTTTGATTCTTGATTTAGTTAGAATTAATGTATGAGAATGAAGTGGGTTTAGAATATAAGGATAGGGGTTTTATTTTTCTAAAATGGAGCTATTTACGACTGCGGTAATAGTGATAGTAAGTTCCAGTAATAAGTAGGCTTACAGATTAAGTGAACTAGTCATTAGTAGCTTCCCCATCGGTTTCCCCAGCTAACACCACTATTACAATTTGTCCCAATAGAAACAGCTAATCCTTCTGTTTTTACACTCAATGAAGTCTCTGAGTGATCACTAATAGCACTTAAACGGGCATGCCCCTGCCATAGCTCTTGAGCTTGAGTTGCTGGGACAATTAATGTTACATATAAGCAGAATTTTATAACGCTGCGTGTGATATTTTGTAGTTGCTTTCTCATCAATAATGTTTAAAAACGCCTTCCTTCCAATGGTTAATGAAGGGAGGATTAATGGTATTTATTGTTTAAGTATTCTTTTGGTAGTCATTTGATCACCGTTTTTGATTCTTAAAAGGTAGTTGCCAGATTGTAAATTTGCTAAAGCCATAATAGGTTGGTGCTTGATTAGCGTTTCTTGATAAACAACTTTTCCCACTAAGTCTGTTATTGTGACCGAATTATCATTCATTTCTTTTTGGTGTACTTTATTTAGCATTCACAAATATCAAAATTGTTTGGAAGAAATTATTTTTTTTGTTGAATGTTGGGCAGTTTTTGTTGAATGTAACTGGGTGTGTGTTTTTCGATGGCAATTTTCAGCTAAGAGACTGATTATTATGATTGAAATCACAAATAATTGGGCTTTGAACCCTTTGATAAACTAGAACCATAGATGGGTTTATGTGTTTTACTCCATTAGTTTAGGTTACAGGTAAAGGAATTACAAATGCGCAAAAGACTCTGAAAACGGCTGTTGTATTTTTTAGAAAGAACAACTTGATTCACTCCAATTATTCTCTATGAGTTAAGCTTTCCGATCTAAGCCTTTTTTTTTACCGCTCGATTGCTGTTGTTATTGTCTGTGAGCATTAAAAAGTATGCCGAAGCAATAGAGTTACAAATTAGCAAACTGCTCGAAAAAAGTCGGTTTGTATTTTTTAGATAGTGGAATTTCATTCTCTCCAAGAAAAACGGAATCGGAAGAGACACTAATTACATGAGCTAAATTAACCACATGAGATTGGCTGGTTCGTGCAAAAAGATGTGCAGGCAGCGTAGCATGTATTTCATTCAACTTTCCTCTGTGAACATGCAATTTATCCGTACATTGAACTTCTACGTATACATTCTCTGAATGAAGCCACAAGATCTCTTTTATTACTATGCGCTCTTTATTATTAACGCTTCCTAAAGTTAAAAACCTGGCTGTAATTTCCTCTTCTAGAAAATGAAGCTGTTCTTTAATTTCTTCTTTTGTGAATGGTTTTAATACGTATCCTAAAGGGTGCTGATTTACTGCTTTTTTAAGCGTTTCTTTATCAGAAAAAGAGGTGATAAATATAAACGGGATATCTTTCGTACGCAGAAATTTTGCAACTTCCAGACCTTCATCTGTGCCATTCATTCTAATATCTAAAAAAGCTAAGTCTGGTGTTTCTGTTTTCAGTAATTCCATGGCTTCTTTATGATCCCCGCAAATATCTAATGCGCGATGCCCTAGATTTTGAACGATCCTTTTTAGATGTTCCGATATTAGGACTTCATCCTCTACTATTAAAATTTTAGTTCTCACTTGGGAAAGTTATTTTAATTTCAGCACCGTTATCAGTTTTACAGCTGATAGCACCTTTTAACTGTCGTTTTACAAACGAGGGGATTAAAGTATAGCCTAAGGAGTTGCTATTTCCTAAAGAAAAGTCTTCTGGAAACCCAATACCATTGTCTTTATATATAAAAGCTATTTCATTATTGCTAATCGACACTGTCAAAGAAATTTGCTTTTCTTTAACAGTGTTTTTCCAAGCGTATTTTAATGAGTTCGTAATTAACTCGTTAATTATAAATCCTAAAACTTGCCCTCTCTCAATGTTTAATAAGAAATTTTCGGGAACATCTATGATGGTTTTACAATCTGTCTGTCCTAATAAATGTAATATTATTTGATTGAAATAATCATTCAATTCAATGTTTTCATAATCCTCATTTTGATAGAGTTTTTGATGTGCGAATGCCAACGCTTTTATTCTATCATTTCCTTCACTTAAAATTTGTTTTGCAAAGTCATCTTTAGCAAACTCTGATTGCAGTTCAAGTAAGCTTGAAACTAATTGCATATTATTCTTAACTCTATGATGTACCTCTTTTAATAGTAAGCCCTTTTCTTCCAAAGCTTCTGTAACCTGATGGTTTTGTTGCTCTATTACTGTTTTACTAGTCTTTATTTTCTTTAGCAATACAAACACTACAACAAGCGCCAGTAGCAGAATAGTTACCCCTAAGATGAGCCAGGTGTTCTCCTGTTTTTTAGCCTCTATTTTAATGTTTTTATCGATCAACATTTGAGCTTGGCTAATAGAGTCAGTTAACATTTTCAAATTCGATTCTGCTTTACCTTGGGCTAAGATTTCAGCTTCATTAAAATCTAACTCACGCAATTCGGTAAATTGAAGATGCACTTTGTATGCCTGGTCATAGTTACCAATCTCATACAGGAGTTTATGGACTAGCTCAAGAGCATTAGCTTTATGCCTATCAAATGAAGTCCCAGGTAATTGATTACAATAAAACAAAGTCGAATCTACAGCATCTTTAACTAGCCACGTTTTTTTCTGGTCAAAATACGCTTCTGATAATAGTTGATAGGCAAGCATTTTCACCAATATCGAAGCATGTGGATTTAACTTAGATTTTTTAGAACTCAATACTTGGTCGATATAAAAATAAGCCTCGTCAAATCTACTCCAGCTAATTAATGCTGACGCTATTTCAATTTTTTTATAATTTAGATCAATCACTAAATCTAAACCGGGTATTGGGTCTTGTTGCAAGTCCAATTCTTCAATCGCTTTTATTTGAAAAGCGATTAGCTCATTAAACATTTCTTCCGAATCATCGTAGTTATGCTCAATTTCTACTTGTATTCCTTGTAAAGAATAGATTCTAGATCTTGTAATGGGTAGGTAAACTTTATCCATCATAAGAACAAGCTCTTTTATAATGGGTGAGATTTTTTTTGCGCGTATCTTTATATCACGAGTGCTACGGATATAAATATATGCCTTTCGAACTAGGCATTGGGCCATGAAATTATAGTTAGGTATATTTTCAGCACAAATAATTGCATGGTCAATTTGTAAAATAGCTTCGGCATATTGTTTTAAATATTCCCGTTCGATAGAAATTTCTAAATACCATTGTCCGTTATCTCGATTATCTGAAGACTCGCTAATTAACTGCTCTAAAGAATCAATCGTAATTTCTATTTGTTCGGTCTCTGAGGCACTAATGTTTTGTACCGAAAAAAGAAAACCTAGCGAAAGAAGTATAAAATATCTAATCATAATGGTTGCACCTTATTTACAAGACTGTAAATGTCTGAGAATTTTTATTATAAATGGCAATTTTTGTGGAATGTTACCCCTTATTTGTTGAAAGTTGGTGCGGATTTTTTTAATTCAGACTTACACACTTGATTATAAGTAGGTTGTAATGGGTTTTTACGTGTCTTTATCCCTTTTTATTTCTCTAAAGCACTGTTTTTACAGGGTGGAAAAGTAAGTAATATTCTAATTATCATTAGCTAACCTATTCTGAGTGAGGTGTTTTATAATATGACCTACTATTAAAACGGCAGCGCGTATTTAAGGCCATGATTACCATAAAAAATGAAGGTTTTAGAAAATATACGATAGCAAGTACAATTTATTCCTGTAAATCATTTCCAGGCAAAACCTAAAAGAAAATAAAACGGTATAGGAATTACTCTTTGAGTAAGAACCCATTTTTTTGTCTAAAAAAACAACTTTTTGATTTGGGTTAAAACTAAAAAAAGCCTTGAAAACAATGTTTTCAAGGCTTTTTAGAAGTGGTGCCTCCAGGAATCGAACCAGGGACACATGGATTTTCAGTCCATTGCTCTACCAACTGAGCTAAGGCACCTCCGTGCTGCTCAACCCTCGTTGAACGGGCGACAAAAGTATGTAAATATTGAATATGACAAATATTATTAGTAAAAATATTTTTCTTTAATTTCAATGGTTAGATTTGCAAGACATAAAAATTATGAAATTCGTACTAGACATAGGGAATACAAACGTTAAAGCAGCTATTTTTAATGAAGCCAATTTGGTGAAAAAAAAAGTAGTTAGCCTAGGTGACCTTGGAAATATCATTGATCAAATGATAAAAGAGTATGCTCCAACGCATATAATTGCATCAAGTGTCTCTGCAACTAAAGAGGAATTAACGGTGTTAATTGATGAAAGAGCGGAATGGTTTCTTTTTGATAATACGTGTTCTTTACCGATTAGTGTAGAATATCAATCTAAAGAAACTTTGGGTTCTGATCGGTTAGCAGGTTTAATGGGAGTGTATCAAGAATACCCCAATAAAAATGTTTTGGTAATAGATGCAGGTACATGTATTACCTATGATTTGTTGACCTATGATAACCGTTATTTTGGCGGTGCAATATCGCCTGGGATGTCAATGCGTTATAAATCGTTAAATAAATTCACCAAAAACCTTCCGGTTTTAACTCCAAAATCGCGTCCAAGTTTAATTGGTCAAACAACCGAAGAGTCAATGCATTCTGGTGTGGTTAAAGGGATAGAGTATGAAATGGGGGGCGTAATAAACGCGTACAAAGAGCGTTTCGGCAACCTAATTGTGGTACTTACAGGGGGAGACTCTAAGGATTTTGTCACCGAGGTAAAAAACACCACTTTTGCAGACCTAAATTTAGTTCTTATTGGACTGAATAAAATTTTAGATTATTACTATCAAAACGCATAAATTACATTTAGCTTTTGTCCTGTTACTTTTGGTGTTCGTTGAAGCGAATGCACAAAACAACATTACAAGTTCTCCATATTCTTTGTTTGGAATTGGTGACCCACTGTCGTTGAATAACACGCAAGGTTTTGCCATGGGTGATGTTAAATACGCAATGGATAGACCGTTTTATCTAAATTCGGCTAACCCGGCTAGTTATGCTTCGTTAAAGGCGGCAACGTTTTCTTTGGGAGCCATGCTAAACAGAACAAGAACGTTCAACGCTGAAACTAGTCAAGATAACGATAATGGTAGTTTGCGGTATTTCGGATTAGGAATACCATTAACAAAGAAATTAGGGATTTCTATCGGTGCTAGACCTTTTACTTCTCTAGGATACGGAATCCAGTTAAATTCTGTGGATACGGAACCGGGTGATTTTTACACGAGATATGAAGGAGAAGGTGGAACTAACATAGCGTACGGTGGAATAGGATATGAGCTTTTTGCAGATAGTGTTCAAACATTAAGTTTCGGTGTAAATGCTAATTTCTACTTCGGAAATAAACGCCAAACTACCCTAAATAATTTGGAGACTATTCCAGGAGCACTTAGTTCTGTGTTTATCGACAAATCGGTAACCCATGATTTTGGATTTGATTTGGGGTTATTATACACCGTTAATTTAGGTAGGTTGTTCAATGCTTCTGAAACATATGAAAATTCCATAACTTTTGGAGGGTCATATTCTATACCTACTCATCTACAAACTAGGTTTGAATCTTTTTCTGGGGCATATTATTACAATGGGTCAAGATTGTTTGTTATTACAGATACCTTGTCTTATTCTTTAGATACGACTTCTATTTATTTACCTACACGATTTGGAGTAGGATTGAATTATAAATTATTTAATAGGCATACCAAGAACTTGCTTATTGTGGAAGCAGATTATGAATTTAATGGTTGGAGTAAAATGGAAATTAATGGTAGGAACCCAAATTTACAGAATTCAACTAGCTATGCTTTAGGTCTTCAGTTCATTCCAGATGCAAATGGAATAAGAAACTTTTTTAGTTTGATAAGATATCGCGTAGGGTTAAATTATAAGGATACACGAATAAGTATTGCTGGCACGCAATTGACCGACCTGTCTGCCTCCATTGGGTTTGGCATACCTCTTGTTAAGTCGAAATCAATATATCCATCCTCCTCTTCTATTGATTTTGGATTGACAGTTGGAAATAGAGGAACAGTTGATAATGGATTAATTAGAGAGCAATATTCAAATATTTATATAGGACTTTCATTCTCGCCTACATTCTGGGATAGATGGTTTCAAAAACGAAAAATAAATTAAGATAATGAAAAAGCAACTACTAACAATAGCACTCATATTTACCGCGTTGGTTTCATTTGGCCAAAAATATGGCGCTACTCCAGAAGATAGTGTGATATGTGTAGAGAGTACATCTTTATATGTAGAATTTTATAAACAAAAGAATTATACGGATGCTCGCGGACCATGGTTATTGGCTGTTACGCATTGTCCGAAGTCTTCAAAAAACCTTTACATAAAAGGTGCTTCAATGTATAAGAAATTCATCGTAGCGGAAAAAGACCTTGAAAAAAGAGCGTTATTAGTGGATACCTTAATGTGGATTTATGATCAACGTATCATAAACTTCGGGCAAGAAGGAAGCGTTTTAGGACGTAAAGGGGCTGATTTGGCTCGTTATGATAAGAGCAAAACGAAGGAAGCATATGAAATGTTAAAGAAATCTGTAGAGATGGAAGGGAACAAATCTCAAAAGGCAACTGTTACTTCTTACTATCAATTGGCAGAAAAGTTGGTTAAATCTAAAGATTTAGAAACTACTGTTTTGTTTGAGTTATTTCCAGAGCTTTCTTCTATTGTGGTATACAACTTAGAGAAAGTAAAAACAGAAAAAGGCAAAGCAAAGTGGGTGAGAGTAGGGGCTGTTTTAGAGCAGATTTTCTCTAAATATGCAGGCTGTCCAGAGTTAGTAGAGATATATACTCCGAAATATGAGGTTAATCCTACAGACACAAATGTTTTAATCCAAATTATCGCATTCTTTGAAAAAAGCGACTGTACAAGTGATCCATTATTTCTTAAGGCATCTATGTCTTTAGATAAGGTAAAGCCATCATCAATATCTAAATTCGGTATAGGTAGATCTTTATTGAAAAAAGAACGTTATTCAGAAGCTATTGGTTATTTCAAAGAATCAGCTGATTTAGCGGAAACGCCAGCAGGAAAAGTTAATAGTTACAAATATATTGCACTGACGCAATTGAATTTAAAACAATATGCTAATGCAAAAAGTTACGCACTGAAAATGATTCAATTAGATTCAAAGAATGCAGATGCATATATGATTTTGGGTGATGCATATTTATATGGGTCAAGAACAGTAGGAGAAAATTCTTGCGAGCAAGCTGGAGGTTACTGGGCTGCACCGGCTAAGTACAAAAAGGCGAAAGCTTTAAATCCTGAGTTTGCGGCAAAAGCAAATAAAAAAATTGCTTCTTGCGAAGGTCAATGGCCTAAAAAAGCAGATTGTTTCTTTTATAATATTGTTGATGGTCAATCGTATCACGTTGGTGGTTGGATAAACGAAGATGTTACTGTACATACAAAATAGCGTTAAATTGAATAGAAAAGTCCTTAGTACATTAGTGCTAGGGGCTTTTGTGTTTATTGGTATTTTCGTACTAAGTGGTTGTGAGGGTAATTCCTTAGCCGAAATTGATAGTCTTAATTTAGCGTCTAAGGAACTACCTATTTCAACGAGCCATAATGTTGTTCTTCAATATTCAGATTCAGGTAATATTAAAATAATTCTAAAGGCGTCTGTTTTAGAGAAGTACAAAAACAAAGGAGAACCTCCCTATGACTTATTGCCTGAAGGGTTAGAAATTGAATTCATTGATAGTGTTGGTAATGTAGAGGCTAAGGTTATCAGTAAGTATGCTATTCATTATCCTAAAAAGGAATTATTAATACTTTCTAATGATGTTCGAATATTCAACATTGATGGAGATAAACTTAATAGTGAATACATGACTTGGGACGCCAAAAGTAAGAAGATAAAATCGGATGATTTTGTGAAAATTACTACCGCAGACGAAATAATTTATGGTGATGGTTTTGAAGCTAATCAAGATTTCACAAATTATAAAATCAATCACATTAAAGGAATAATCGCAATAGAAGATGAATCTGTACAATAGAATAATGGAAATATTCTGGTTAGTTATTGGAATAGCTACATTAGGAGCTACTATTTACTTTTACGTAAATGACATGCATGAAAATGAAGTGAAGTATTTCTTCATGGCAGGTTCAATGGCAATCGTACTTTCCATATTTAGAATGATGTACCGTAAGAACACAATGGAAGGTCCAAATGATCCAAAAAATGACAAGAAATAATAATTGCTTAATTTTGACCGAGCAATAAGCCATATGGGAAGTGATCCATTTCTAATTATTTTAATTTCTTTAATTTTTTCCGCCTTTTTTTCGGGTATTGAAATCGCTTTTATTTCATCTAATAAGTTGAAAATTGAGGTGGATAAAAACAAAGGAGAAATCGTTTTTGTTTTCTTCTCAAAGTTGCTAAAACAGCCTTCTCGTTTTATAACGGCTATGTTATTAGGTAACAATATATCCTTAGTCATCTATGGTTTAGCCATGGGTAGTGTGCTTACTCCGGTTATTAGTGGGGTTACCGAAAATGGGGTGTTAATTCTCCTTTTTCAAACTATTGTTTCTACCATTGTTATTCTGATTCTTGCCGAATTCTTGCCCAAAGTAATATTTAGCCAGAACCCAAACAGGAGCTTGAAAATCTTTGCGTTACCTGTTTTCATTACGTATTATGTTTTTTACCCGTTGGTGAGTTTCGTAAATGTGGTGAGTAATTTTATTTTTAGGTTTATTTTAAGAATTGAAATATCGGAACAGAAACTAACCTATGGTTTGGTGGATCTAGATCATTACCTAAAAGATATTTCATCGAGTAATAATGGCGAGGAAGAGTTAGATAACGAAATTCAAATTTTACAAAATGTATTAGAATTCAACTCTGTAAAAGTCAGAGAATGCATGGTGCCCCGAAACGAGATTATTGCGGTTGAAATCCATGATGAAATTCTAGAAGTTCTGCAGAAGTTTTTAGATTCAGGTCATTCTAAGATTTTAGTCTATAGGGGAACCATTGACCATATTATTGGATATGTTCACTCCAGTGATTTATATGATAAGCCAAGTTCTGTTAAACATATTTTGAGACCCATTTCTATTGTTCCTGAAACCATGGCTGCTGATGAAGTGATGAGCAGCTTTATCAAGAAGCATCAAAGTATGGCCGTAGTGGTAGATGAGTTTGGGGGTACTGCAGGAATTCTAACCCTTGAAGATGTAGTGGAAGAAATCTTTGGTGAGATTGAGGATGAGCACGATAAAGCTGAGCTAGTGGAGGATCGAGTTTCGGAAGAAGAATTTGTGTTCAGCTCTCGACTAGAAGTTGATTACATCAATGAAACGTACGACTTGAACTTGCCTAAATCTGATAATTATGAAACCCTAGCAGGGTTAATTATTGAGCATTATGAGTCTATTCCAGTAAAAGGTGATAAAATTATTATCGGAGTGTTTGAGTTTGATATCCTATCAGTTTCCAATAATAAAATTAACGAGGTAAGGTTATTGCTAACTCACAGGTATTTAAGTCACTGATAAAAAGATAGTTGATGTAATTTTTTATTGTTTTCCCCAGAGACGACTAAACCCAAAAATGAATCGCTATTTATTACTGAAATTTGTAGGTGCAGTTATCGCAAAATTTGAGGGTAAGAACATAAGTTTGAGTATATTCGCAGCCCAACAAAAACAAGAAATATAATGGCAGCAATTGGATCAATCAGAAAACACTCAGGACTTTTAATAGGAATTATTGGTAGTGCAATGCTACTATTTGTTTTAGGAGGTGCTCTTGAATCAAGCAGTACGTTCTTCAACGGCTCTAATAATGAAGTTGGAGAAATCAACGGAAATAAAATCTCATACCAAGATTTCGAAATTAAAGTTTCAGAAGTTCAACAAAACCAAAACGGTGGGTTAACTGACAAAGAACGTCAGCAAATGCGTGACCAAGTTTGGAACAGTATGTTGAAGGACTTAATCTTAGGTGAAGAGTTTAAGTCACTTGGGTTATCAGTGACAGATGGTGAGTTAATTGATATCATTAAAAATGATCCCAATAACCCAACATTAAAGCAATATTTTACGGATCCAAAAACAGGTCAAGTAGTACAAAGCTACGCTAACCCCGATGGGTCACTAAATGGCGCTGCGGTTATTGGCTATTTAAATCAGGTAGTTTATGCTGATGGAGAAAATTCTGCTGAAGCGTTAGCATCTTGGAGTAATTTTCAAGAAAACTATTTACGTAAGCCCGCTGTGGAAGGTAAGTACTCTTCACTTTTAGCAAAAGGAATATTTCTTACGGATGTAGAGTTGAAAAGACTAGAGATAGATAAAAGCAGTAAAATTTCTTTTAGTTATGTGAGCTCGTTTTATAATGATACTCCAGATGAAACTATTGAAGTTTCGGATGCTGATTTAAAAGCATATTACAATGCACACAAATCAGAGCCTCAATTTGAACAAAGCGAATTAACTAGCTCAATGACTTTTGTGACTTTTGCTGTAGAAGCATCAGTAGAAGATAAAGCTAATTTGAAAGCGGAAGTAATGGATTTGAAAAATTCATTTTTCAACGCAGAGTCAGATACCTTATTCATCAATGAGAATGGTGATACACCATTTAACATCAAATGGCATACTGCTGGAATGTTTCCTCCTCAATTTGATTCTACTGTAGCTTCTGCTGATACAGGTGCTGTTGTGGGTCCATTTTTAAACATGGATAAATTTGAAATGGTGAAAATCATGGATAAACGTATGCAACCAGATTCAGTTATGGCAAGTCATATTTTAATTCAACCAGCAGATGGAAATACTATTGCTGCGCAGGCTACAATTGATAGCTTGAAATTAGCTATTGAAGGTGGAGCTGACTTTTCTGAATTAGCAACTACTTATTCTGTTGATCAAAGTTCTGCGGTTAAAGGTGGTGATCTAGGTTGGTTTACTACCGGTCAAATGGTGCCTGCTTTCAATGATGCTTGTTTTAATGGTGAAACGGGTGATTTGGTTGTAGTAAATTCTCAATTCGGAGTTCATTTAATTAGCATTACAGATCAAACGGTTAGAAAAGAACAAGTATTAGTAGGTGTTATTGACAACTTGATTGAGCCTAGTCAAACTTCTTTTGAATTAGCTTATAATGCAGCAAGCACATTTGCTATCTCAAATAATACCGTAGAAAAATTCACAGAAGCTTCTGAAGGTTTAGGTAGACTTGATGCGCCAGATTTACGTCCTAATGATGATGCAGTAATGGGTAAACCAAATACACGTCAAGTAGTACGTTGGGTGTTTAAATCACAAGTGGGTGAAGTATCTGAAATTTTTGAATTAGAAAATGAGTACATGGTAGCTTTAGTAACGGATGTAAGAGAAAAAGGAATTTTACCATTAGAAATGGTAGAAGATCAAATTAGAACTCTTGTGGTTAATGAGAAAAAAGCAGCGCTATTTGTAGCTAAAATGACTGGAGACGATATTGATGGTATCGCAGGAGAAATTGGCGGTTCTGTTCAACCAGCTAATGATATCTCTTTTGATGCATTTAGTATTCCTGGATTAGGAAATGAACAAAAATTATTAGGAATGGCTTTTTCCATTCCTCAAGGTAAAACTTCTAAAGCTATTATTGGCGAAAGAGGTGTGTACGTTTTGAGAGTAGATAATAAGTCTGTTCCTGAAGCCGTAGAAATTAGTGAAGCTTCTCGTATTGGTTTAATGGCTGCCGCAAGTGGTAGAGCTAATTTTGAGCCTTTTAATGCATTGAAAGAAAATGCTGAAATTGAAGATAATCGTTATACTTTTTACTAAGTAACTTTTAAATAAGATATTGAATGCCGTAAGATTTACTTCTTACGGCATTTTTTTTACCCAAATTTCGCAAAAGAGAATATGACGGAAGTAATTCGGTAATTATTCTTTAAGTTTACACATTAATACACTTAAATTATGTCAAATAGAAACCTTCTTATTATCAGTACATCAACTGTGCACGGCAAACCCTACCTATCGTACATGACCGAAGAAATTAAAAATCATTTTAATGGCGTTTCTGAGATTGTGTTCATTCCATTTGCCCGTCCAAGTGGCTTAACTTGGGATGAATATACGGCTGTTGCAAGAAAGTACTTTGAAGGTATTGGGATTACCGTTAAAGGAGTGCATGAGTTTAGTAATATGCAAGAGGGAATCAAAAATGCACAAGGTATTTTTACTGGAGGAGGTAACACGTTTGTCCTTCTTAAGGAAGTGTATGAAAATGGTCTTATGGATGTATTGCGTGAGCGTATACGTGAAGGAATGCCTTATATGGGGACCAGTGCAGGCTCTAATCTCACCGGAATGACTATTAATAATACGAATGATATGCCCATTGTTTATCCGCCTTCTTTCGAGGCCATTGGAGCGGTCCCATTTAATATTAATCCACATTATTTAGACCCTGACCCATCTTCTAAACACATGGGTGAAACGCGTGAAACTAGAATTAAAGAATATTTGATTTATAATAATTTACGGGTAGTCGGTTTAAGAGAGGGTAGTTACTTGAAAGTATCTGGTAATAACATTTCACTGGGTGGCGATTTACCTATGCGCGTTTTTGAAAAAGGCAATGAACCATACGAAATTGAGACGGGTGGGGATGTGAAATTTTTGATGGCGTAAAAAGGCAAAGGCAAATTTAGCTTTCACCTTAGCCAAAAGTCTTAGTTATTTCACCATATAAATAATCTAAAATGAAGATAGGAATTTTACTTTCAGGTAGTGGAGTGTATGATGGCTCTGAAATTCAAGAAACGGTATTTAGTCTACTAGCTGTTGCTGAACGTGGCGCAGAGGCTTTATTCATGGCTCCAAATGTGGAACAGATGCATGTGGTAAATCACCTTACTGGAGAAGAAATGCCAGAAACTAGGAACGTACTATATGAATCTGCTAGAATTGCGCGTGGTGATATAGAGGATTTAGAAAACATATCCAGTACAGATATAGACGCTTTGATTATTCCTGGCGGATTTGGAACGGCAAAGAACCATACTACATGGGCAGTTAATGGACCGGACGCAACAATTAATACGGATGTAAAGCGGGTGATTTTAGAAATGATTTCAGCAAAAAAGCCAATCGTAGCTTTATGTATGGGACCAACAACTGTTGCTAAAGCGTTAGAGAATTCTGGTAAATCACCTAGACTCACTGTAGGTACGACTAATGATAAATCTCCCTATGATATAGGAGCTATTTCAGAGGGTATGAGGGTTGTGGGTTCGTTAGTGGAAATGAAATCAGTTTCTCAAATTAGCGTAGATAAAGATTGGAAGATAATTAGTGCACCTTGTTACATGATGGAAGCTTCCGTTTTACAGGTTAGAGATAATATAAAACAGGCCGTAGATGCCCTTTTTAGTTTGTTAGTTTAATAGCGTAATTTGGCATAATTGCAGCTATTTACTTGACTTACATTAATTAAACGTGTAGATTAGCATACCTTAAAAAAAACATCATGAAAAAAATTGTAATCAAAACCCTAGCCTTTACCCTTTTATTCTTCGCAGTTTCTACCGCATTTTCACAAGATAAAATCTACAAAAAAAATGAGGAAGTCATTTTATGTAAGGTTATTGAAATAGGAGAAGACATTATTAAATACACGTTAGAAGAAACAGCTGATTTAGCGTACGTTTTAGATAAAGCTAAAATTGAAAAAATTGTATTAGAGAATGGGAAGGAAATGGTTTTCCAAAGTAAAATGACGGATGCTAGTTTATACCTTGGGCAAAGTAAAAATGCCTTTAAAATAGGGCTTTTTTCCCCATTGACTGGGGCATTGAACTTAGGATATGAGCGTTCTATTAAACCTGGAATGAGTTTGGAAGGTAGCATAGGGCTAATTGGTTTGGGACAAGACTTAGATGGGAATAACGCAGGTGGTGGATATTTAAAGGCAGGGATAAAATTTATTTCTACTCCCGATTTTGAACTCAGAGGCATGAGGTATTCCCATTTACTCAAAGGTTTTTATTTTCGCCCAGAAGTAATTATTTCAGTGTATCAAAGGGACATAGAAACATTTACATACAACCCAATTCTGGGTTATTTTGAGTATTCTGACATAAGAAAAGATGTTATTGCTGGAGCATTAATGCTAAATGTTGGGAAACAGTGGGTAATGAGTGATGTGTTTTTGGTCGATTTATTTGTTGGTGTAGGTTATGGACTTGACAATTACAATTCAACGGCTAATCGTTCGGAGGGTTATGGACCATATTACCATTATGGATTTGTGGTGGGAGAAGACATTCCGCTAGCTGGTACTTTTGGTTTTAAAGTAGGTTTTTTAACAAAATAAGGCTTCAAACAAATTAGAATAAGAGCGCGGTTTTACCGGTCTCTTTTTTTTTGCAAGAGTTTTTGCTATTTTTCACTGTTTCTTGACCCAAAATCAGGTTTGTACTGAACCTTAGTTAACTAATGCTTTTTGTTTCCGTTTTAAATGTTAAGTAATTTGTTTTAAAGTATTTAGTGAATTACATTCGTGAAAATAAAACTTAAAGTTATGAAAAACTCAGTACTAAAATCAATCACTATTATCTGCTTGCTATTCATTTCTGGAACTGCATTTTCACAAGACAAGATTTACAAAAAAAATGAGGAAGTCATTTTATGTAAGGTTATTGAAATAGGCGAAGACGTTATTAAATACACGTTGGATGAGACTGGAGATTTAGCGTACGTTTTAGATAAAGCTAAAATTGAAAAAATTGTATTAGAGAATGGAAAGGAAATGATTTTCCAAAGTAAAATGACGGATCCTAGTTTATACTTAGGGCAAAGTAAGAATGCCTTTAAAATAGGGTTGTTCTCTCCATTA
>CAXMPG010000162.1:0-13260 GCA_964195485.1 uncultured Desulfobacterales bacterium | reverse complement strand
GAATAAAATGGTTAATGCGCTTGATAAAGCAGACATCATATTTACCATGTATGCTACGTATTCGGGAGCAACAAACATTGAAAACACACGGCCAATTAATAGAAACGTGGGTGCCCCTGGTGGGTGACCAACTTCCAGTTTATTCGCTGTTGCAATATATTCTCCACAATCCCAGAAGCTTGTAGTTGGCTCTATGGTTGATCCATAGGTAAAGAAAGCAATTGCGAAAACTAGTATTCCGCCAATGTTGTTGAGTTTTTTAAAATCCATGTAGCTTATGTCTTGTAAATATCGAATTATGAATGAACCACAAATATGTCGTAATCTCCTCCAAAAAACGGCTCAAAGTAAATCAAATTTTAATATTATTAGCAAATTTTAACTTCTGAATAATGATTTTTTACAAATAGGTCTTAAATGGATTAATCATCAAAAAATCAATAGGATAAAGATCTTTTAATGGACTTAATTTTAACATTTTTGACAACTAAATTAGTATATGTAAGAATATTGATAGTTGATTGGGATTGGTAAAGGCATAAAACTATTTTTGCTAAGACAAAATTTTGGTTTGAATTGAATTCCAAAAGGCATTTGTATAATAGATTTACACAATGAAACAAATCTCGTTTTTATTGATTTTTATTGGGTTTAGCATGGGTGTTTTATCACAAAACATTCGGTTCTCTTTTCAGTTGGGGGCAGCTATTCCACAAGCAGGTTTTGCAAAATCAGAAAATCATCCAGATAATGGTGGTTTTGCCCAAACTGGATTTGATATGAAATTGGTTGGAGAAAGGGTGCATCAAAACCATATGGTGATTGGTGTTAATCTAGGATATTCTCTTTTTGGAGTGGATAAAGATGCGATTAAGCGATTTTTTGATGCCTCAAATCCAGAAAATATAAAAGTGGAAACACAATCTTTTCAGCACATTAACTTGCAAGGCAGGTTTGGGTATGACTTTGTGTTTTTTGACGAAAGAATGCATGTTACTCCATTTGTTGATGCAGGTTTAGGTGTTTTTAATTCGGCTTATTATTTAGTGAATGTACCTAGCGGAGATTCCTATTTAAGAGCCGGTAATACGGGATTATCTTTTTTAGTTACTCCAGGTTTGGATGTTATGTTTAGCTTAAATGATTTTTTGAGTTTGAAAATATATGCGAATTATCAAATAGCTGATTATACGGTAGAAGAGTCATTGACTACGTCAATAAATAATGTGCCTACTTCTATTAATCGTGAGGTAGCATACAATTACCGGAATTTAAGTACTGGATTAGGATTAACAATTATACTATAAAGCATGAATTTGAATAATGAGTTGCCAATAATGGAGGAGTTTTTATCCGTACAAGGAGAAGGAGCTAACGCTGGTCGTGCTGCATGGTTTATTCGTTTAGCTGGTTGTGATGTAGGTTGCAGTTGGTGTGATGTAAAAGAAAGTTGGGATAAGGATCTTCATCCAGTAAAAACGATAGAAGAACTTGTTCAGAATGCGCTTAATTCAGGGGTAAAAAATGTAGTAGTTACTGGAGGAGAGCCCACTTTATATAATTTGGAGTCACTAACTATTGAATTAAAAAAGTATGGTTTTAATACGTGGATTGAAACTTCTGGTACAAATACTATCACAGGTATATGGGACTGGATTTGTTTGTCTCCGAAAAAATTTAAAGAACCATTACATGAGTCATTATTATTGGCACACGAGTTGAAAGTGATTGTAGTGAATAAAAGTGATTTTATTTGGGCAGAAACAATGACCTCAAAGCTAGCAGAAAACTGTGAGTTATATTTTCAGCCAGAATGGGAGAAAAGAGAAAAGGCATCAGAATTAATAATTGAATACGTAAAAAAACATCCGAAATGGCGAGTTTCAATTCAAACGCACAAGTATTTAAACATTCCTTAAAGTGGATTTTTACGCTAATTGGATTGTTCGTTTTTTCGATTGGCTTTACTCAAAAGGTTCCGTTACATACTTCAAGTAAAAAAGCCGAAAAGAGTTTTGAAGAGGCGAATAAGGCATATAACCTTAAGTATTACGAAGAGGCTTTAAAGTCGTTGAAAAATGCCATTCAAGCGGATGAAAATTTTGTAGAAGCGCATTTGCTTTTGGGACAAGTGTATTTGGATGAAAGAAATTACAAAACCGCTATTCCTCATTTTGAAAGAGCCCTCGAGTTAGATGTCAATCATGATATTCCAGTAATTTATTTAATGTTGGCAGAATCTGAACTAGAGGTAGGGATGATCAAAGAAGCTATTGACCATTTAGAAGAATTTAAAAGCCAAGAAGAAGTTTCCAGTTATGCTAAGAAAAAAGCAGAGGATTTAATCAGCCTGGCTATTTTTAGAAAAACGTTGATGGAAAACCCGGTTCCTTATAATCCAATAAATCTAGGTGATAATATTAATACCCAATGGTTTGAGCACTCACCTACGTTAACCGTTGATGAGGAAACGTTATATTTTACACGAAAAACTTCCGAAGGAAATGTAGGGGGACGGGAAGTATGGAATGAAGATTTATTTGTAAGTCATAAAAATAAGGACGGTCAATGGTTACCCGCTGAAGGGCTTGGCCCAGAGATTAATACCTTCGGTGGTGAAGGAGCATCTGCAATCTCACCAGACGGAAATTACTTGTTTTTTACCTCATGTGATAGAAGAAACGGTAAAGGAAGTTGTGATTTATATATTGCTAGAAAAAGCGGTGAAAAATGGGTGAAAGCAAAAAATTTAGGCGCAATTATTAATACGCGCAGTTGGGAGTCTCAACCCTCTTTTGCACCTGATGGTAGAACATTATATTTTGTAAAGCGTGTTGGTCCAAGAGGTAAATCACATAAAGATATATTTGTTTCTAAAATTCAGGATAACGGCCAGTGGACGGTACCTGTTAAGTTGAGCTTGAATACGGAGGGAAATGAAGAGTCTCCTTTTGCGCATCCTGATGGAGAAACCTTCTATTTTGTTTCTGATTTTTACCCTGGAATGGGATCGCGTGATTTATTTATGGCAAGGATTGATTCTACCGGTAATTTTGGTGAGCCTGTTAACCTTGGTTATCCTATAAACTCTCCACGAGATGAGGTGAGTTTATCGGTTTCAGCAAACGGAAAGCATGCCTATTTTGCCAGTGGAATGGAAGGTGGTAAAGGAAAATGGGATTTATACAAATTTGATTTGCCAAAAGATATTCGACCGATAGCGGTGAATTTTAGTAAGGGAATCGTGTATGATTCTGAAACCAAAAATCCTATTGGAGCCAAATTTGAAATTATTGATTTGGTTACTGGAAACATTGTGGTAGAAAGTTTCTCGGATAAAAAATCGGGTAAATTCCTTGTAACCGTTCCTACAGGTAAAGAGTATGCGGTTAATGTTTCTGCTTCAGGATATTTGTTTTACTCCGCTAATTATAATTTGAAATCGGGTGATGATACTTCAAAGGTATCTTTTGATATTCCTTTAAGCCCAATTAAAGAAGGTGTTTCCGTAGTATTAAACAATGTTTTCTATGCATTTAATAGCTATGAGCTGATGGGGATTTCTAAATTGGAATTAGATAAGTTAGTGGGCTTATTGCAGAAATACCCAGAGATGCAAATTGAAATTGGCGGTCATACGGATAATAAAGGAACAGCTCAATACAACCAAAAATTATCAGAAAATAGAGCAAAGGCAGTTTATGATTACCTTATGGAGCAAGGAATTCCGGAAGCTCAATTGAGTTACAAAGGATATAATTTTTCTGTACCTATTTTCAGTAATGATACCGAAGAGGGTAGAGCTAAAAATAGACGTACGGAGTTTATGATTACTAAGGTAGGATAAGACTTTTATGAAAAGGTATTTTATGGAGCTGTCGTATAATGGAGCTCCTTTTAACGGGTGGCAAATTCAGCCTAGTGCGCCAACAGTGCAGCAAGAACTGGAAAAGGCTTTAAGTACCATTTTACGTTCGAAAACCAATATTGTTGGTTGCGGTAGAACGGATTCAGGCGTACATGCAAGTCAGTTTTTCGCTCATTTTGAATCATCTGAAAATCTGGATTTTGACGCGTTAACGTTTAAGTTGAATTGCATGGTTTCTAGAGAAGTTGCGGTACACAAGATATTTGAGGTTCCCTCTGATTTACATGCGCGGTTCTCTGCCACTGCAAGGACATATCACTACTTTATTAATCAGGTAAAAGACGCGTTTAACTTTGACCAATCTTGGTTTATGCATGCCAATTTAAATATTGGAATTATGAACCAAGCTTGTGAGCACTTGATTGGTAAACAAGATTTCACCAGTTTTTCAAAACTACACACCCAGACGAGAACAAACCTGTGCACTATTAGTAAAGCAGCGTGGAAGGTAGATGGAAATAAACTAAAATTTGAAATAACAGCCGATCGATTTTTACATAATATGGTTCGATCTATTGTTGGGACCACTATTGATGTAGGTAAAGGAAAAATTAGTCCGGAAGAGTTTAAGTTAATTATTGCGGCTAAAGACCGTCAAAAAGCTGGGACATCAGTACCCGCACAGGGATTGTTCTTGGCGAAAATTGAATATCCTAATGTAGGGCAATAAAAAAACCGAACATATACATATGCTCGGGTTTGGAATGTGTTTTTGATTCGTTATTCCTTTATGAATTTAGAATATCCCGTACCATCGGTAGTTTTCATTTCTAGAATATAAACTCCAACTGGTAATTCGGATACGTTAATATGGTCAATGTTTAGCGTTGTGGTAATCACAAGTTCACCCGTTAAACTAAGCACATTAATTTCATTGATGATAAGGTTTCCTTTTTCAATGGTTAATAAGCCCTTAGTTGGATTAGGATATACATTTATACGTATATCGCCTTCTAGGTCATTTACCCCGTTAATAATGATACTGGTACAAACGGTGGTATCCACAGAACATCCACTCATTATTTCACACGCGTAGTTACCAGAAACCGTAGCTGAAAAGCTTTGTGAAGTTTCTCCAGTAATTGCGCTATATCCATTATCGCAGTCTAACCATTGGTAAGAAGTTGCATTTGCTTCATTAGCCGTAATCGTGTAATTATTTCCTAATGAAACAGAACCGTCAATAGTGGCAACGCATGTGATAGTCACACAGTCAGTGGTGTCTACCGCACAACCATAATTAATAATACAGGCATAATCTCCGTTAGCTGGAGCAGTAAAAATTCGGTTGGTATCGTTTACCATAAAAGTATTACCGTTACAATTTATCCATTGATAACCAGCGCCCAATTGGTAGCCTGTTATGGTAGCATCAAGTACTGCGGTGTTTACATCAATTACGGTAGTACAAGGTACTCCACTAACTAGTTTAAACATCATATCTGTTGTTCCACCGGTCATTGAAGTAGAACTCTGCCATCCAGTATTACCAGCGGCTAAAAGATCGCAAGGGTCTCTAAGATGCCATTCGTAACCTAAAGGTGTTGTTCCAAATGCGCCCTGAAACCATTGGCCATTTGCACCAAAACCCATTACAATATTAACAGTAATCCAGTAAGTACCCTGGCCTAATGAAACGGTTTGATTAAGTACAACTTCTAGCGAAGTGCTGGTTTGTGTTGCAGGTAAAGCGATCGTATCTGAAGAACGTACAGCCCCTGGTACACCAGAATTATCATAATAAAAGGTTACAATTACGGAATCAAAACCAAGACTAGTAGTTGAAGAGAAACTACCAACGGTAAAAACAGAGTCAATATTCCATACGGCACCAGGAGGTACCGTAAAATCATCTGCGGTTTCAAGCGCACACATTGTAAAGTCTGGAAATACTTGAGCCGGTCTTCCTCCTGCATCTGTATATCCTGTTATTTGGTCAACGTATACTTGTGAAAATGAAGTTGTTGATATTAGTAATAGGGCAATAACTGAATGTAATATTTTTTTCATGGTTATTTAAATTAATAGGTGTCCAAAAGAATACACACAAATCTAGTCAAATAATATTGATAATAAAACTGTACGGTTTATAAGGGGGGAGTAATTGTTTAAGTACTGGAAAGGAATGATTCGGATGTTTTTTGCCTTCAATTATTCGTTTAAAATAGGCTTTTCCCGCAGAATTTAGAGCATAAAAAAAGCATCCGTCAGCTGACGGATGCTTTTTTTTATGAATTATATGGTGTTATTAATTATCCATTCATGGAAATTAAAAACTCTTCGTTACTTCTGGTGTTTACAATTCGGTCTCTTAAGAACTCCATTGCTTCCACTGGATTCATATCCGCTAAATGTTTACGTAGGATCCATAAACGTTGTAAATGTTCTTTTTGAAGTAGTAAATCATCTTTACGTGTACTGGAAGAAACAATATCAATAGCTGGGAATATTCTACGGTTAGATATTTTACGATCTAACTGTAATTCCATGTTTCCAGTACCTTTGAATTCTTCAAAAATCACTTCATCCATTTTAGAACCTGTATCAGTAAGTGCAGTGGCTAAAATAGTTAATGAACCTCCGTTCTCAATGTTACGTGCAGCTCCAAAAAATGCTTTTGGTTTTTGAAGCGCATTTGCATCAACACCACCAGAAAGTACTTTACCTGATGAAGGTGCGGTAGTGTTATATGCTCTAGCTAAACGTGTAATAGAATCCAAAAGAATAACAACGTCATGTCCACTTTCAACCATTCTTTTAGCCTTCTCTAGAACGATGCCGGCAATTTTCACGTGTTTATCTGCAGATTCGTCAAATGTAGAAGCAATAACTTCTGCATTAACGCTTCGTTTCATATCGGTAACCTCTTCCGGACGTTCATCAATTAATAAGATAATTAAATAAGACTCTGGATGGTTTTCAGCAATTGCGTTTGCAATTTCCTTCAATAATTGTGTTTTACCTGTTTTAGGTTGTGCTACAATTAAACCACGTTGGCCTTTACCAATTGGACTTACTAAATCAATAATTCGTGTAGAAATTGATTTAGACATGTTCCCACTCGTAATGTCAAATTTCTCTTCTGGAAAAAGTGGCGTTAAATAGTTAAAAGGAACTCTATCTCTTACTTGTTCGGGAGTACGACCATTAATAAAGCTAACCTTTACTAGCGGAAAATATTTTTCACCTTCTTTCGGAGGTCTTACTGCACCTTCAATAGTATCACCCGTTTTTAAACCGAATAAACGTACTTGTGAAGTAGAAACATACACATCATCTGGTGACGGTAAATAGTTGTAATCAGAAGAACGCATAAACCCATAACCATCAGCCATCACTTCTATAACACCCTCTGTTTTAATAGAGTCTCCGAAATCATAACTAAATTCAGGAGCAGTACTTTGAGACTTTGCAGGCGGGCTTTGTTGGCCTTGACTTTGCTGTCCTTGGTTTTGTTGTCCTTGGTTTTTATTTCTGTTTCTTTCTCTATCTCTCTGACTTTGCAGTTGTCTTTTATCTAACTGCTTTACTTGTGGTTGAGATGGAGATTGTGGTTTGTTTTGAGTTGAAGGCTCTTTTTGATTAACGCGAGGTCTTCTTTCTTCTTTAACTGGTGTTGCAGGAGATGCTGAATTTACTGGAGCTGCAGTAGTTACCGGAGTTGAAACTTCCGGGCTTTTTACTTCTTCGGTTATCGGTTCCTTTTTAACTTCCGTTTCTAATGGTTTAGCAGCAGGAGCTTTAGTATAAGGATTAGATGTTTTTTTTGCGCTTGGAGCTCTGTTTGTAGCCTCGTTTTTCTGCGCCATTCTCTGTTTCACTTTAGCTAACAAATCTAATTCAGTTTGTGCGCCCGTTTTTTTCTGCGTGTCGCCTGTAGCTTTAACAGAGGTACTTTTTTCTTCTCCTTTCGGGGCAGAAACAATTTCTTTTTTGTGTGAATCTGCCTTTGGAGCAGCTTTTTTCTGCGTGTCGCCTGTCACTTTAGTAGAAGCATTTGGAGCGGCTTTTCTAGCCATAGGTTTCGGCTTGCTTTCTTTAGGCTTGTGCTCTTTAGGTTTAATAACCCTTGGTTTAGTTTCTTTTTTTAAGATGACTTCCGCTTGCGGCTGTTCAGCCTGAGCATCAAGAATTTTATAAACTAAATCTTCTTTTTTTAATTTGTTGAAATTGGGTACAGTAAGTTCTTTCGCCAAAGCCTTTAATTCGTCAACCTTTTTAGCGTTGAGCTCTATAATATCGTACATATGAATTGATGTAAAGTTGGTTTTTGTGTAATTTGAAAACCTTGTAATTTTATTTCTAAGGAAAGAAGCAAAGTAGAAACGGGAAGTTTGCCTCCTTAAATTTGTGGTACAATAATACGATTTTTTTTCAATTTTAGGTGGCTAGGTATTTAAATCCACTAATTTTGGCAAAAATTAATAAAATGATTCAAAGAATTCAATCTCTTTACCTGTTTGCAGGTATTGTTTTAAGTGTAGCCATAATGTTTTCGGGTGTTTTTGTTGTTCATCAAGGTTCAGACTTTATTATACTAGGAGCATTTGGAATAAAAGAAGGTGGTTTGCTGATCGATAATGTAATCATGTTACCGCTTGGTATATTGGCTGCGATTAATATTGGTGTTGAGATATTTGCAATAAGTCAATTTAAAAATAGAAGTCTTCAATCTAATCTAGTTAAATTAAGCATGTTTCTTGCAGTGCTAATGTTCGGGTGGATTGGTTTTCAGTACTATATCCTAATGAATTTAGATGTTAATGTTAATCCTATAATGGGTATACTTCATTCTCCAATGATTTTGTTTGCTGGTATTCTTTCTTTACGTGGAATTAATAAGGACGAAGCGTTAGTGAAGTCGGTAGATCGATTGAGATAGAAAATCTTATTTCTATTTTTAGTGCAAATAAAAAGCAGTCACTCCGAAAAGAGACTGCCTAATTCTTTTGATTATTGAGCAATAATCAATCCATTTGAAACGAAGAAAATTATCCGTAAACCCGAATCAAATCCCTTATCCAAAATAAATATTAAATAAGGTGATGACGAAGATAGTTAAATAATTGATTATAAGTTCATTTTAGTTGTTTTGTTAGTCTATTATTTTGTGAATTTATAGTTAACCTACTCTTTGTTTTGAAATTTAATTAGAATTGAAACGTTCGCTTAATCTATATCTAAGACTTTAATTCTCTACGTTTCTGTGTTGATAAAATTAGAAACTAAAAGAATTAATAAAATAGGTAAGGTTTAAATTTACCCACATCGAAATTTGGAACTGAAAACATGCTAAAAACATCAAAATACATCTTATTACCATCGTTTATCTTGATGGTATTTACCTCTTTTTTTATTGTTTCTCCTCCAGAATCAACGCCTACTTTTTTAGTAGAAGAAGAAACGTGGTCCGACTGTGTATTGAATACCATGTCGTTGGAAGAGCGTATTGGACAACTATTTATGGTGGCGGCTTATTCCAATAAAACAAAAGAGCATGTAGCTAAAATTGATAACCTAATTAAGAAACACCATATTGGGGGATTAATCTTTTTTCAAGGTGGTCCAGTGAGACAAGCACGTTTAACGAATCACTACCAATCAAAAAGTAAGATTCCGTTATTGATTGCGATGGATGCAGAATGGGGGTTAGGAATGCGTTTAGATTCTACTATTTCATATCCAAGACAAATGATGTTAGGGGCCATTGCTGATGATAAGCTTATTTTCAGAATGGGAGAAGACATTGCTTTGCAATGTAAAAGATTAGGGGTGCATATTAATTTTGCTCCAGTGGTTGATGTAAATGTAAATCCAAAGAATCCAGTAATAAATAGTCGTGCATTTGGAGAGCAAAAAGTAAATGTTGCGGATAAAGGAATTGCATATATGCGCGGAATGCAAAAGCATCATGTTTTAGCCGTAGCAAAGCATTTCCCAGGACATGGTGATACCGATAAGGATTCACATAAGGCATTACCATTAATTAGTCATGATATTAATCGCTTAAATGATATTGAGCTGTATCCTTTCAAAACCCTTTTTGATTCTGGTATTGGAGGGGTGATGGTAGCGCACCTTTTAGTTCCTGCATTAGATTCAACGGCTAATAGAGCCACTACGTTGTCTCCAAAAGTGGTGACAGGGTTACTAAAGGAAAAAATGGGGTTTAAAGGATTGATTTTTACAGATGCTTTAAACATGAAAGGAGTAAGTAATTATTACAAGCCGGGTGAAGCTGATTTGATGGCTTTATTAGCGGGTAATGATGTGCTATTATTTCCTAAGGATGTGCCGTTAGCTATTAAAATGATAACGTCTGCCATTAAGTTGGGAGACCTTTCAGAGGAAGAGTTAAACATGCATGTATTAAAGATTTTAAAAGCAAAATACTGGGCGGGGTTAAACGATTTAAAAGAGGTGTCGGAGAAAAACATTTACGAAGACCTGAATAAACCAGTATACAAAAGAATGTATCGTCAATTGATTGCTAAGTCTATTACCTTATTGAAAAACAAAGCAGAGTTAATTCCGTATGCGGATTTAGAAAACAAAACTTTTGCGAGTGTAGCTATTGGAGGAAATTCACCAAATTACTTTCAAAAGAAATTGAACAGCTACGCCAAGGTGACCATGTTCCATTTACCAAAAGAATCTACTCCTGAACAAGTAAGTAAACTGATGAAAGAGCTAGAGCATTTTTCTGAAGTTATTGTTTCGTTTCACAAACCTAGTCGTAGTCCTTCAAAACATTTTGGAGTAAGTAAGAAATCGCAAGACTTTTTAGGTGAAATAGCTAAAACTAAAAGTGTAACGCTAGTGAGTTTTGCCAATCCATACGTTTTTAATTGGGTGAAAGAAACCGAAAACTGTAATGCGGTTGTAGTGGCATATAATGATAAAGTTACGACTCAAGAAATAGCGGCACAATTGCTATTTGGAGGGGTTGGTGCAAACGGAAAAATTCCGGTAAGTGCAGGGGAGTTTGAAGCGGGTACTGGAATTAACACACATGCCATTCGTTTTTCATATGGAGAGCCTGTGGATGTAGGAATGGACTTAGAGAAGTTAACGGAAATTGATTCCATTGCTATGAACGCTATAAAAATGAAAGCGACTCCTGGGTGCCAAATTTTAATTGTAAAAGAGGGTAAAGTTGTATGGAATAAGGCCTACGGAAATCACACCTACGAGAACAAGCAAGCGGTTAAAACCTCTGATATTTACGACTTAGCTTCATTAACTAAAGTGGTTGCAACGCTTCCTGCAATTATGCAGCTAGTGGATGAAAAAAAAATTGCGCTTGATGGTACTTTAGGAATGTATTTACCTGAATTAGTTGGAGGTACCGAGTATGCTAAAATTACTTTACGTGAAATGTTAGCGCATCAATCGGGATTGAAATCTTGGATTCCTTTTTACATTAACACCATTGAGAATGGAATTCCTAGATATGATATTTATTCTTTAGAGAAATCAAATACCTATTCTATTCGAGTAGCCGAAAACTTATATATCAATAAATCGTACCCAGACTCTATGATGAAAATTATAGTGAGTAAGCCATTAGAAACACAAGGAGAATATGTGTACAGCGATTTAGGGTATTATTTTTTGAAGCAAATTGTGGAAGAAGTTTCTGGTTTGTCATTAGAAACGTATGCCTACGAACATTTTTATGCGCCTTTAGGAATGCGTTCAACAGGGTATTTGCCTAAAGGTAAATTTCCGTTAGATCAACTCGTGCCTACAGAGAAAGATAACTACTTCAGAAATCAACTTATTCAAGGTGATGTGCATGACCCAGGAGCGGCTATGTTAGGAGGTGTTGGTGGTCACGCAGGTGTTTTTTCAAGCGCGGAGGACCTCGCGAAAATTTGGCAAATGTATTTGAATAAAGGCAATTATGGAGGTCGTCATTACATAGATTCTGCTACCATTACAGAGTTTGCAAAGTGTCAATATTGTGAGGCTGATAATAAAGGGAATAGAAGAGCCGCAGGTTTTGACAAACCTGTTCGTGGCGTAGATGGAGGTCCTACATGTAGTTGTGTATCGTATGCTAGTTTTGGACATACAGGTTTTACAGGAACAATTTCTTGGGCAGATCCAGAAGAAAATTTGATTTATATTTTTCTATCTAACAGAATTTATCCAACCGCTGAGAATAGAAAACTGATCAGTATGAACGTTCGTACTGATATTATGGAGGTTATCTATGCCTCATTGCATGAGACCGAAATTAACCCTGTAGCGGTCCTACAATAGCATATATTTGTCATTCAGAAGACGTAATCTTACGTTAGATTTGGCTCCTTTTGCCATAAAATTGAATTGAAATCATTTACATGAAAATAGGAATAGTTTGTTACCCAACTTTTGGTGGTAGTGGAATTGTAGCCACTGAATTAGGTCATGCATTGGCAAAAAATGGACATGAAGTTCACTTTATTACCTACGACCAACCGGTACGATTAGATATTATGGATAAGAATATTTACTACCACGAAGTAAATGTACATGTGTATCCTTTATTTGATTATCAACCGTATGAGTTAGCGTTATCCAGTCAAATGGTAGAAACGGTAGTGAGTAGAGGTTTAGACGTTTTACATGTACATTATGCTATTCCTCATGCGTATGCGGCTTATATGGCAAAGCAAATTCTAAAAGATAGAGGAATTCATATTTCGGTAGTGACTACTTTACATGGTACAGATATTACCTTGGTAGGAAAGCAACCATCCTATTCTCCAGCAGTAAAATTTAGTATTGAACACTCTGATTGTGTGACCGCAGTTTCAGAAAGTTTACGATTAGATACCGTTAAAAACTTCAATACAACTAAGAAGATAAATGTAATTCCTAACTTTATAGATATGGAATTGTACTCGGGTAAAGACCGTTCATGTTCTGGCCAAATTGCGGAAGCAGATGAATTTGTGATTTCGCATATCTCGAACTTTAGACCGCTTAAACGTACACGTGACGTAATGGTAATTTTTGCAGGTATCAGAGAAAAAGTTAAAGCGAAATTGGTTTTAATGGGCGATGGTCCGGATAGAGACTTGACTCTTCAAATGGGAAAAGATTTGGGTATTGAAGATGATATTAAGTACTTGGGTAAAACCAATGAGGTAGAGCGTGTATTATGTATGTCAGATTTATTTCTACTTCCTTCATCTTCCGAAAGTTTTGGACTTGCAGCATTGGAAGCTATGGCGGCAAAAGTCCCCGTTATTTCTACCAACACGGGAGGTCTTCCGGAAGTAAATATTCAAGGTGTTACTGGATTCTTGAGTGAGGTAGGAAACGTAGATGAAATGATCACA
>CAXMPG010000161.1:0-7089 GCA_964195485.1 uncultured Desulfobacterales bacterium | reverse complement strand
TATTCAACCCTTCATATTTTTTCTCCACCAACAAAGCCAACGAAACATCTAAATACGATTTTGATAACATCATTTGCTCCGCATACTCGCTTGACAAGAAAATGTCAGACATCACAATATCGTAATAATCCTTCTTTAACCATGGTATTAGCTTACCATTTTCAATAGGCACAAACTCTAGACTCAAGCCTAAATCTCCCGCTAATTGATGCGCTAAATCCACTCCGTATCCGACTAAATTTCCCGATGAGTTAGTAAATGTAAAAGGCATACTATTTGGATAATAGCCCACACGAAGAGTTCCTCTTCGCTTCATCCGCCCCATAATATTCTCCGTATTCCTTATCCAGTTGGGGTTACGTGCAGGCTTGGAAATAATAGTATCATTCACTGGCTTACTAATTAGGCTAAACTCATTCACAATCTCTTCATTTGTAGGTATGTTAGCCATACTTATTGTTAAGACTTTATTTAGCCCAAAAATAGAACCTCCCACTAATACTGTGGTAATAACAATGGTCTGGGTCAACTTCAACCAATTGATATTCATTATTCCTCCTGTAGCAGAAATGGTTAACAACGTAAGCGTTATTAGATGAAATGCGCCTAAGACAACCCTGATTCTATCTGTTAATACGGTGGAAACTACAAACAACTGAAAAGTTTCTTGTGAAATTCCAAGTAAGTCTAAACTAAATGGTAGTCCAGTAATTGGTGCTACAAACGAGCTTAATAAGGTGGAACTTAAAAACAAAGGATACTCTGTTATGTTTAACTCGTTTCCAGTATACCAAGCTGCAAATGGCACAAAAATGAAAATCATAAACGTACCTAAGTTTGGAAAGGGATAGGCCAAAGGCATTAAGATATCGACTTCTGATTTTGCCACTTCCGTATCTGCTTTACGGGTAGCTAAAATCTCTTTAATATTTTCAATTAATTGAGGATAAACAACAATTATTTTACCCGTTGCAAAAATGGTAATTAAGGTTGGCTTAGTGATTCTCAATACATCTTTAGGAGAAAATGGTGTAAACGCAGAAATGACTAATGGTAAAACAACAAAAGTCAAAATTAAAACTGATAATAAGTACACCAATAAATAACCTTGCAAACGACTCAAGTCGGCCATGCTCAATTGACTAACCACTCCTGCTCCTATTGCAAATACGCCAATTGGAGTGACTTTAACCACCATTTTATTTACCTGATTTAAGCCCTCGTTTATCACATCAAGTGGTTGAAGTAATCTTTCTTTATTCGATAAATTCATTAAACCTAAACCCAAGAAAATACTAAACAGCACTACTGCAGGAACTACATTTAAGGCGAGTGATTGAAAGAGGTTTGTTGGAATATATAGCTTTACAAAATCAAATTCTTGAGCCGGTAGAACGAAGTCGTTAGAATAGAAACTACCACTACCCCAATCTGGAAATGCCATTGGAAAAATAAACAACCCTAATAAGCCAATTCCTAGCAAGAGACCTAAGAAAATAAGTCCGAAACGAATAAGCTTTTTTCCATTTTCAAGACTCAATCTCCCGATATTCACGATTAAGGAAATCATAATATAGGGTAGCACGGTCATTTGCAGTAAGCCGATGAAAACATCACCTGCTACAGACATCCACGAAACTAAATCGCCAAAAAACAGACCGGTTCCCACACCAAGAACAACACCGATAAGGACTTTAGTCGAAAGCGACAAGTTTTTTAAATAACGCATTATTATGTTTAATCTATACGAATGAAAAGCACGTATTCTGTTTATTCAATTCTTCCCAAATTTAGTGTAAAAAAAAACATCCGCTTGGTAACGAATGTTTTTTTATATGAATTTTAATTTACGTTAGTACGTCACTATTGTTTCACTATTTTCTCAGTAAACACGCCATTTTCAGTATTCATTTTTATAAAATAAACACCTGATGCTAATTTACTCATATCAATGGTAGTCACTTGATTTTTCGCAACACCGTTAAATATTTCTTTACCTGTATTGTCCGTAATTACAATATTTACGTTTACATTTTGCCCCATATCAATATGAAGTTCATCATCGGTAGGGTTTGGATAGATTGACAAGCCATAATTAGACACTGAAGTTCCAATACCTAATGGCCATGTTTCGTAACATTCAGATGTTTCGGTACAATTTCCGGCAGTTATTTCAACGGCATAATGTCCTTTAGCACCTGGAATATAATTTTGGTTTGTTGCTCCTGGTATAGGTGCCATTCCATTATCACAATCTAACCATTGGTACGTATAACCTCCCGTAGCAGCAGCAATGAGCTCATTCCCCAAATTATTCACCGTAGTATCAGCTACAGCTAAAACGTGAATAGTATCAAGGTTAACACCCGTACAACCATTATTGTTAGTGTATGAAACCTCAAATTCCCATTGCCCTTCCCCTTGTAAAGTAGGATTAAACTCTCCATTTGATCCAAATGGTAAGATAGCCAACGTATCATTAGCCGTTAAAGGACTTAATGGTGTTTGTGAATAGGTAACTCCATTTCCAAATAACCAAGGAGTTACAACTATTTTCGCATCGGTTTGATTCACACAGTAGGTGAGATTGCCAATTGTTGAAGGATATTGAATTGCATCTACTTGAACAATCATGCTTTGTGTTGTGCCGCAAAAACCATCAGCACCTGCAACGGTAAGGTACACCACATAACTTCCAGATGAAATCCCCGTTGCATCAAAGAGCCCATTGGCACTTATTAAGCCACTGGCATCACTCCAAGTTGAAATAACTGGTCCACTGCCTTGTAACGGGTTAGCAGATAAGGTAAATTCAGAAGATAAATCTAAAGAGCTCCCCTCACATACATTCATTATTGGATTAGTAAATGTAAAAGAATACGGCTCCACAATTTTAATTTGTTGTGTGGATGAATTCTCACATGGAACGGATAGTGAATAGGTAACCGTATATGACCCTGCGGCAAGACCGGTTGGATCAAATATTCCACTAGTTGTGTCTGTCATACCTACCCCAGACCAAGTTCCTCCAGGAGTAACAACTGATAACGTATCTGGACCAGAACCAATACAAAACTCTCTATACGTAATAGATGCATCTGGTAGCGGTATCACCGTAATAAGTATCGTAGAATCACTGGCACAAGCAACTGGTGTTGAAATATCATAATTAATGGCCCAAGTTCCAATTCCCGCTAACAGTGGGTTAAAACCTCCACTACCTGTCACGCCAGCACCAGTGAATATACCTCCTGGTTTAATTGGCATTAGCGTATCTACCGCTGCGTTAATACAGTAAGGAGAGTTAAAGCTAAATCCGGCATCATATTCCGTAACTACGGTAACTTGATGGTCTATAGTATCAGCACAAGTACCAGCAGAGTCCTGTACTACCACTGAATAAGTAGTTGTAGTAGTTGGGTTTACAGTTGGAGTAGCACTATTTACACTATCAATATTTGTATTTGGCCCCCAAGAATAATTAAAACTATTTAGACTACTCGCAGAACAAAAATTAAATTGTGTATTTGGTCTGTCAGAACTAACCGTTCCTGCCACTGTTGATGAACAAACTGTAGCGTTATCAGCGCGATAATAAAGAACACTTTGGAAAGCCGTTGGCGTATAGGTAGACAAACTAGAACCTCCAGCAACCCAAGAAGCGTTGTTCTGACAAATTTCAATCACCAGATTAGATACCCCATCCCAATTATATGGATTTAAGAACGTATGTTGATTCCAACCAACAACAGGAACATGAGTATAACTTGGTAAAACGGTAACCAAACCACTTTCCCAACCTCCTGATAAATCAGAAGAACTAGTACAACCCATTTTTATTTCAAAATTATTAAAGTTTGTTGTGGTACCTACGGTTACAATATCGAATGCAATGGAGTTTATCATTCCCCCATTAAGCATTCCCATGGCATTCAACTCAGCTGCGGTGTATAAAATTTGATGCTTTGCTCCCCAATAGTAATTAGAATATGGAGCTGGGTAGCTCGTTCCAGTGTTAGTTGCAGTTCCTGCTCCCAATGTTCCAGTTAATGCAGCACCATTACAACTGGTAGTAGATATTCCACAATTTGTAACAGGAATAGTTCCTAAATTCACTTCTAATTGAATGCTTTCTCCTTGACAAATTACAGAGTCACCTGTTACGGTAATACTTTGCGGAAACGCATTTGAAACACTAACAGTAACCTCATCTGTTTTCACACATCCATTTAAAGCGGAAACAGTTACGTGATACGTAGTTGTTTCGGTTAAAAATGAAATTGGATTACTAATAGTATCATTTGTTATTGAATGGCTTGGTGACCATTGATAAGAATAAGTTCCTGTTGCAGGATTCGTATTTACAGATAATAACAAACTATCTACCGTACATAAAGAGGTATCGTTTGTCGTTGAAAGTGTGAAATCGGGGGATACGGTAACCACAACCGTATCGATATTAGTACAAACACCAGTTAAATTGGAATAAACAACATAAGTAGTAGTCACTTGCGGTGATACACTTGGATTATCACAAGTGGTACATGTCATATTAAAATTGGGCGATGTGCTAACCGTATCTATAGGAGAACCACTTATGGCTACCCAAACAAATCCACTTCCGCCATCCACATTCAAATCTACCCATTGGCCTGCACAAATACTTTTATCTTCACCAGCGTAGGTGCTTTTATTAATCTTAATATTAAAGGCTCCGTAAACTTTACCTAACACGGGACAAGAATTATCTGCTCCAGTTATTGTAAACTGATTATTCACAGGGAATCCGATAGGAGCAATACCAGAAACATGCATTACTGCAGGGTTTCCTGAAGTTGAAGTAACCGTAATATTATTATTAAACACTTGACCTAAATTATTGCTTATGGAAACAGTATCAGTAGCATCTGCATCACTAACCGCAAGGTCAAAACTAAAAGAGTCACCGGCACATACTTCAACGTTACTAGAATCAATTCTAGCGCCTGCTCCAGAGTAATTATATATTCCTCCCGTATTTATTACAGGGCTATTATTTGTACAGTTTTGTACCACTACTTGAATATCACGAATGGTTGTTCCTTTTATTACTCCAGTAGCTCTATCATATTCTTCTACTCTAACCACTACTACATAAATACCAATAACAGTGGGTGTAAAAGTTAGTTGACCATTGCTAGAATTCATAACCATATTAGCACCTGCTATGGGTTGTGTATACGTGTAAGCACCTAAGTAAGTCACTAAAGTAGTGGCGGCTTCGAACCCTGGAGATAAAAAGTAAACGATACTATCCCCATCAGGCTCTATTACACCAAAATTGTAATTTACCGGTTGATTCAAACATACAAATGGAACCGGGGCAGAAGTAAAATATGGAGAAGAATTACATGAGTCTACGCCAGAATATAAGGTGGAATATATGTAGGTACCATTTGGAGAGACATTTGTAACGGTATTATTTCGACAACAAGCAGACCAAGCCATTGTCCAGGAATTACAAGCAGGACTTAACACAACCAGTCCAGAATAAATATATTCTTGTAAACCAGGCAACGATCCGCCATTACAAGTTGAGTTTGGAATTTGAGTTGGGCATAATTGAGATACTTCACTACTAGATGTATTTACCAACGTTGCTGCAACACTACCTCCGCAAGAACTTGTGAATGTCATTGCCCCGGTTGTAGGGGCGGGGATACCTGCACAATCTCTAAATAGTTTTAAGGTGACTAAAAATGAATCTTGCCCAACGCATTCATATGAAATATCACCGCCAGAAATGTGAGAGGCTTGCGTATTCTTAGCAAAAGAAAATGTGAGAAGGGTAAAAACAAAAAGGGGTTTAAATAAGTTGACCATAATAATTAAGATAATAAATAACTAAAGGATTTTATACTATTCACAAATAGTGATTAGAGTGTAATATTACACTAATAATTTCTATTAATAAAACGAATAGATACACTAAGGGTTGCATAGGTAAAATCGTACTTACATCAGTAATACATCATCAATAAACTTGTGACCTACGTGCTCATTTATTTTTTCTACAATTTTGGCTTTTGCAAAACCTAACTCATGACGTAAAGCAGAAGAATCTAATCTGATTAACAAAACTTTGTCTCTCAATTCAATTTTCTGAGTATGTCGGAAAATTGATGGCCCCATAATAGCTTCCCAAGATTGCCAAATATCCGTTTCAGTCACCTTGTTTTCAAGCCTGTAAGCTTTAAGCATGTTTTTAATCGCTTCGCCTAATGTATTTTGATTTGGATCTTCCACTATTTTGTTTTTACTTTATTCCAACACAATTATTCAATATTAAAAACACGTGGGTCAATATCTATGTCTTCAAACAAATCTATGACTCTATTGGAATTGGTATCTGATATAAATATTTGTCCGAAATTATGTTTACTTACTAACTCCATTAATGCTTTCACTCTGGAGGTGTCTAACTTATCAAATATATCATCCAAAAGTAAAATAGGTTTCTTGTCTTTAATATTTTTTAGAATATCAAATTGAGCCAATTTCAACGCTAAAAGATATGTTTTTTGCTGTCCTTGAGACCCGTACTTCTTAACGCTATGCTCAGAAACTAAGAATTCTAAATCATCTTTATGGATTCCTACTTTGGTATGCAAAGATTTTAATTCTGCTTGCAGGCTCTCTGCAAATAGGACTTCGAAACTTTGTGTATTTAATTGCGATATATATTCCAGGCTTACTATTTCTTTATTTCCCGAAATCAAGGAATAGTACTTTTGAAATACGGGAATAAATTGATCTAAAAACTGTTTTCGAGTATCGTAAACCGGTTGTGCAAATTGCGCAAGTTTTAAATCCCATAGCTCTAAAGAATCCGCATCAAAACACTGGTTTTCGTAAAAGTGCTTTAACAACGCATTTCGCTGCATTAATGCTTTATTGTAGTTCAGAAGATTTTCGAGGTACACTTTATCAAATTGAGAAATTACCCCATCAATAAACTTTCTTCTTACTTCACTCCCATCAATAATTAAGCTTTGATCCGCAGGAGAAACCATAACCAAAGGAAACAGTCCAATATGATCCGCTAAACGC
>CAXMPG010000160.1:0-32289 GCA_964195485.1 uncultured Desulfobacterales bacterium | reverse complement strand
ACGTTAGCAGCATTGGTTGGATCAGCCACTACAGCCGAAACATTTCCACCAAAATCAGTAACACTATAATCAACGGTCGTTGTATCATTCCATGTTATTGGAAGATCGATTTGGGCTAATACAAATGTTGGAGACATATTCCAAGTAGTACTCACGCTAAAAGCATCTAATGTAAAGTCGGTTGATGAGCTAAATTGACGAATAGCAATTCTTGCTGGGTCAATGTCGCTTGAAGTACCCGTTAAAGGTCCAATCAAAGGTGTTGCAGGCTCCGTAGTAAATGAACCGGATGCATCAAAAGCATAAAGACTTACCTCATCATTGCTAGTACCACTAATAACAGAGTATTTAACAACTACTAATATGGTAGAGCCTAAAGTAAATTCAGTGGTATCATAAACAGCGGTACTAGAATTAAAATGAAGTCCAAGGTTGATTGCGTTAGAGTTACTTGCATCTGGTCTAAAAAATGTTCTCCCGCGGTACGCTGAAGAACCAGAAGAATCCATCAAGTGGAAAAAATAACCCGTTCCTGAAGTATCAACTTTCAAAAGAAAACTGGTGTAAACATCTCCACTGGAAACAGCGGTAAAAGATTTATTAATGTCTTGACCAGTTCCAGCGCTAACTGCAGAACCGCCAACAGAAGTTGGTGAGTATTGAGTTAATGTTAAGCTTGTTGAGCCAACGGTAATGGCGTTTGTAGTTCCACCACTGTGGCCAACCCAACCATTTGAGTCTAGCGTAGTGCCAGGTGTGTATTCAAATGACTCAGTCATCACCTGAGCACTTGAATAGAACGTTATTACAAATAACGTTAAGAAGGATAATATGGTTTTTTTCATAACAATTATATTTTCAACAAATATAACCCTTTTGGTAAATAAAACAATAAGCTGCATACTAACGTCTTTTGTGCCTGCAATATCAAGCTGTTAACGAAAAGTGCTCGATTTACCTTATCGTAATAAATACTAATACTAATAAAATCTATCTTTGAAGCGTGCTTTTAACAGCGATTTAATATGCAAAAAACAAAAAATTTAGAAAAGCTTAATACGGATTCAAAATTTGTAGATACAGATTTTGAAAAAGATGTTGAAAAATTTTTCCAATTTGGCTTACCGGTAGATTGTGTTGTTTTGGGCTATAAAGAACATACATTAAAAGTCCTGCTAATTAAGCGGGGCGAGGATCCTTTTAAGGGACAATTTGCATTGCCCGGAGACCTAATGCGTCCACTTGAGAATATTGACATTGCTGCGAGAAGAGTCTTAAAAGGTGTGACAGGAATGGATAATTCATTCATGCACCAAACAAAATTGTATGGTGAATTAGACCGAGACCCTACTGGAAGAGTTTTTACTACCGGGTATTATTCCTTAATTGATATTGCAAAGCATGATCCTCGCACAACCGCATGGACCGATAAGGCCTATTGGGTAAATTCAGATAAACTTCCAGAATTAGCTTTTGATCATTCTATTATAGTAAAGGATGCGATAGAAATTTTAAAGAGTAAGATTAGACACACACCAATTAGCTTTGAATTACTGCCAAAAAAGTTTACTTTGGCTCAGCTACAGGAGTTATATGAATTGCTATTAAATGAAAATTTCGATAAGGCAAATTTCAGAAGACGCATTCTAAGTCAAGACGTATTGATTGACTTAGAAGAAATGCAAAAAGGTGTTTCGCATCGACCGGCACGCTTGTATTCTTTTGATAGTTCTAGATACGAAAAGTTAAAGGCAAAAGGTTTTTCTTTTGAATTATAACAAAATACGCACGTAGCATTATTGCGCAATAATTCCTATCTAAAATTGGCTTTAACTCTTCTTTTAAACAATGAATCACTTATAGTTTATGTGACTATAAGTTGGATTTTACGCGTATTTTTACATTGCCAACACCTATGTTTACTGGTTATTCGAAATACTTAACTTATAGTTATGTGTACTATTACTAAAATTATATATATTTGATGTCTTTATTCACACTCGAATATACAAGGTGAAAAACGCATTCTATAAAAGACGAGAGATTTAATACTCTTAGGAAGTCAAACTATAACGAATTAAAATAAAAAGAATCTCAATAGAATTGGAAAGCATATGAAAAAAATTATTCTCTTTTTGTTTTTTGGTGCATATCTATCCACTCAAGCACAACCAATAAAGGTTGAAGTCTCTGAGAACGATGGTCAATTTACGCTTCTAAGAGGTGGCAAACCTTATTATATAAAAGGCGCTGGCGGACATGGATACTTAGATGAATTGGTTTCTCTAGGTGGAAACTCTATTCGTACCTGGAGCGCAGAAGATGCTCAAATCATTTTAGATGATGCCCAGAAACATGGACTTACAGTAATGTTTGGTTTATGGGTACAACATGAGCGTCATGGCTTTGATTACAATGATGAAGTTGCCGTCCAAAAACAATTAGAACGGTTTACTAAAGTAGTAAGAAAATTTAAAGATCACCCCGCTTTATTGCTTTGGGGAGTTGGTAACGAAGTCGATTTATTTTATACCAATACCAAGGTATGGAATGCTATTCAGGACATCTGTAAAATGATTCACGATGAAGACCCTAATCATCCTACATCAACAGTAACGGCTGGTTTAGATTCTAACGAAGTGGCAGAAGTGTTAGCTAAAGTACCCGATTTAGATATTTATGGTTTTAATACCTATGGTGATATTGGAACACACTCTAATAATATTAGAAATTATGGTTGGAGCGGTGCGTATATCATTTCAGAATGGGGACCTAATGGCCACTGGGAAGTAGATAAAACAAATTGGGGCGCACCAATTGAACAAACAAGCACAGAGAAATCAGCTTCGTATGAAAAACGCTATGCTAACTATATTGATTCTAAAAAAACAGAATGTATTGGTTCATATGTGTTCTTATGGGGTCAAAAACAAGAAACAACATCCACATGGTATGGTTTATTTACGGTAGAAGGTAAACCCACAGAAACATTAGATGTTTTGTACCGGGCTTGGCAAGAAAAAGAACCCGCCAATATTTCACCCTCGGTAAGTAATTTAAAATTGGATAATAAAAAGGCACGAGAAAGTATCTACTTAAAAGCAGAAGACAAGTATGATGCTACCGTTGAATTTATGGATGCTGATTCTGACCGCGTTAAAGTGGGGTGGTACGTATTCCCTGAAAGTGCAGATACCAAAGCGGGTGGTGACTTTGAGAGTGCGTTGCAACCCATTATGGGAACGATTAGTAAAAGAAAACAGAATTCAGTGCAGGTTACCGCACCGAAAGAAGAAGGCGCATATCGTCTTTTTGTTTTCATAGTAGATAAGGATAAAATGACGGCCTACGCGAATATTCCATTTTACGTAATGCCTAGAGATAAAAATGACCCTCCTGCCAAAAAGGTGCGCTTTAAGCAGCAAGAATTAAAAATTGAAAAAAATTAAACTTCCAAAATTTTACCTATGATATGAATGTACATAAAAGCAAAATAGCGAAGTTTACTCTTTTCTTAGTGCTGCTTTCTTTTACCGGTATAGCCCAATTGGCTGATTCATCAGCTATTTTTGATTGGCGGAAAGGAGCGTTTCCAAAAGAAAAGGATGGAGAACTCTATCAGATAAAGGCGACTGGGTTTTACCGGTTTTTTGCCACAAATGTGTCCATGGACCAGCCGTATCTGTTAGATCAAAACTCAGGGGCAGTCACAAAAAAGAAAACGCTCTTTATTGGAGATGATACCCAGTTACCAAACCTAATGGTGAATGTATCTGGTAGACCAAGTAAAAAAGTTTCTTGGGGATTTGATATTTTCATGTTCCAGTTTTTAGATGGACAAATAAACCCAGCATACAATCCTTCCGTACCAACTTCCAGTAGACCTAATACATGGAATCCTTTGATGGGAGATCGCCTAGGTGGTAATATGGGGTTGAATTTAGGTTTAAATCTGTACGGATCGTATTACACCGATAAAGGAACTTTTAATCTTAGAATGGGTGGTATTCACTGGTTTTCCATCAGTGATTTAACTCTAGCAGGTTTTAGAGGGTACAACCGATTTTTACTTAACGAAAGAAACCCATGGGACCCAATTGGAAAGCAAGTGGGCGTACGTTACAATCAGATGTATGAAAACGGATCGGTGTATCAAGATTCACGTTGGGGAGAAAGAGCTGTTCAAGGCGCCATATTCGAAGGTATAAACCTTCCAAATGGCTGGAGTTTTGCTACTATGTATGGTAAAACCGAATTAAATGGAGGCTTTGTGACTATTCCAAATGTAAGTTTTGGTGGTAAGGTTCGAAAAATGCTGAGAGGAACCGATTATATCAGTTTCAACACCTTAAATAACCAAACATGGGTAGATAGTTTAAATACGCTTCCACTCGGATTTAATGTCTTCACCGTAGAATATCAAGGAACATTTAAAGGTCTTAAACTCCATGCCGAGGTGGGTACCGGACGTTATGTAAGTCCAATAAATGATTACCCTTGGGGAGAAGCAATCTCTGTTAAATTACTATCTACTAAGAAGCTAACTAAATTTCCAATTGAATTACACTATTATAGAATTAGCCCTTACGTAGTAAACAACAATGCTGTTTTTTGGAATACCTCCATTATAGAATCAGCTATTGTAGACCGACCAGGCGAGAGCGTTCAAAGTGCTAATGTACTTACCCCATTCTCTAGTTCTATGGTTGCGATTGGTCAAATGACTAATAATAGAACAGGTGTAAACTTGAACACTGCCTTCAAAGTTGGCAAACTTAGAATGTCAGTGGGATACGGAGTTTCATCTGAAATCAAAGCATTTCAAAACAAAATTACCTACTCTCATTTCGTAAATCAACTAACACGCTCCCGATTTTGGCGATGGGACTTCCCTACCAATGTAGGTCCGTATGAGCGATATGATAAAGCATATAGAGATGCGTATCAAAAAGTCACCGTTACGGATGATAGTTTAGGCTTTGCCATAAACCCTAAAAAGTTTAATCAAGTAGAGATTCATGGTAAATACCGATCCAAAATAGCGAATAGAAAATTCTATGCTTTTTTCTTAGGAAGGTATAATACCGCGCAACCTAACCTGTCTCTATTACCGGCTTTCTCTGAAAAAGCATATATCAGACAGTATAATACGGAATTAGAATTGTACTACCAGGTAGCAAAACCTCTTTTCTTGAACACCTATTTAGGGTATGAACGAGTTATTGGTAATTATCAGACCGATTTGAACCTAGAAACACAACGTCCTTTGAACCAAACGGGTTGGGGATTAGGTGCAGGTATAGATGTTAGTCTAGGAAAAAATGCAGGCTTGTATGTAAGACATCGTTGGTTCTTTTTCGAGGACACCAGCTTTCCTTTAGATACCTACCGCGGACAAGAAACTATGGTTGAAATTAAAGTATTCTTCTAATGAAAATGATGAAAAATTATATTCTAATCGCCTTATTAATGATAGCAAATCTATCTTGGGCACAGAACAAAAAAATATGGGTTTCCGGTGCAGCACGTGCAGTGATGTATGGAGACGAATATAACACAGATGCGGAAAATGATACCACTACCGTCCGAAAAACACAAGGTGGTCATGCATTGGTAGATCTTGGTGTAAACATTCAACCTAGTAAGAATCTCCTTATTCAAGGTATGGTTAGAATCAGAAATGATTATGGCGGGTTTTGGGGTTCTGGAGTAACATTTGATGTACGTCAACTGTATATTAAAGGTATCCTTGGGGGCTTCTTAAAGTACCAATTAGGAGATATCAACTACAAACTCACCAACTACACGTTTAGCAATAACGTGGGCTTAATTAATAAGTACGATGGCGTGATTACTGGAGTTCCTTTAGAACAAATCCAATATGATCTTTTTTATACGGATGATAATACATGGAGACAGCAAGGGGCAGCGGTAGATTTTGCACTTGAGTTTGATGAAATCATAAACGAAGCACAATTCAACCTTTTCACCACTCGTGTAATGGCAACCGACTTTAATACCCAAGACGATCGTTTGTACAGCGGTGGAAGTGTGACATTCATCCAAAGTAAAAAACTAAAGTTTGGAGGTCAATTTGCCAATCTTTATGACTATGCTGGAACAAGTAATAGCACAATTTATTTAAGAAATCCAGTATATACAGGAGTCGCAGAAGTAAATCATACGATTAAGAACACCCAATTACGCGCAGCTTTAGAAACGGGTATGTCTAAATTGGAATGGGAAGGTAGTCCAACCGCTCCGGTATTAGAAGATTATTTCTATGACTTAAATGTCAAAGCAATTTGGGATAAAAAAGACGTATCGGTTACTGCAGGCTACCGTAATGTAGGTCCAAATTTCAGAAGTGCGGGTGCACAAACCATGCAAATCAACTATCAAAGAGCTCCAGCTGCATATCAACGATACGGAAATGAGCAAAATGTTAGAGCCATTAGTATGATGGATGTATACCGAGATGCTTCTTTATACAGAACACAAATAACGCCTGGTTTAATGGCGTACGACCCTCGTTATGATAACGCAACACCTTACGGAAGGGCCACTCCTAACCGTAAAGGACTAGATGTTTTAATAGATTATGAAGATCTTCAAAAACGATGGAAAGTGGAAGGTGATGCAGAATTACTTTCAGATGTTATTGGCGAAGGAACCTCTGCTTTAAAAAATTATACTACCGCTAGCGCAATGGCAGAATTACGTATCAATAAATTGATGAAGTGGAAAGATAGAAAGTTTTGGATTTCTGGAAGATTCGGAATGCAGGACACTAAAAGATCTGGCGATCAATCTTACGAAAATGTAGACTTGGCGACACGCTTTCAAGATTTTAATTTAACCGCTACCGTTTTTGGTGATCTTGATTTTATTGCACAATACCGTTTTTGGCAAACTAAAGGAAATGAATTAGTAGCCGAACGTAATGAGTATTCTCAAATTATTGACTTCGCAGAATATTCTAGTGATTATAACGAAAGCCTTCTAGGTGCAGGATTACAATACGCTTTTTCTAAAAAAACAAACTTGCGCTTTATGTGGCAAACGTTTACTTGGGATGATACGGAACTGCTAACGCAATCTTACAATATGAATACGTGGAATTTGTATTTTACAATGAAATTTTAATCGGTAACAATGATGAAAAAGATAATATTACTTATAGTGGTTTCCATCGCAATTTTTTCATGCAAAAGAGAAACCGATACCTTAGGGCCTAATCTTTCTGATATTTATGGCGAATTTCAGGTTTTTGAAGCTTTTGATGTAACAAAGACAAATATAGATTTCTCTACCGGTGAAGTATTAAACTTTACCGCACGGTTTAGTAAAACGGTAGACTGGGAAGTAAGAATAGTAGGTCAAAAATCTGGCGCTACAAAAGTCTTAACTGGAAAGTCAAAAACACTAGATGAAATCACTGCGGTTTGGAATGGTTCAACCACAGTGCTTCCTATGTTCAAAACAGAAACGTGTAACGCGTATTTATCTGTACCTGAAGAAGGTTATACGGATACTGTAAAAAGTATTGTCGTGGACAGCACCAAAGTAAACGATGGTTTTGTGGTAGCTGATTTCGAAAATGGATTGAACCCCGATTGGGAGGTTTTCAAACAATCTGGTGGGGACATGAGTTTCTTTATTGTTCAAAATGATAGTGCCGGAGAAGCGAACAACTATTACGATATGGGTGGTGAAGTGAACTTTGACTACTTAATTGGGTACATTTACTTTCCTGCAACTGCGTATGGCGCACCTGCATTTCCACTTCCTTCAAATCCAGAAAATGTGTACTTTAATGTTTTAGTGTATAAACCTATTGGAATCACAAATGAAATTATTCTATTCCAATTTACGGAGGATGAAAATGGAGATGGTATTTTTCAGGATGCCACGGAAGATATGTATTCTTTAGAGTTGAAGAATATAGAAACAGGCTGGCAAACTATTTCTGTGAAATACGCAGATTTAGAAGCTTTAGTAAATGGGGCTCCAGCTAACCCGAATGGGAACGGAATTCATGAGCCAGAAAAATTAATGGAAGTGAGAACGCTTTTCTTAGCAGACCCTTCCACAGGATACTCTCAAGTTTTTATGGATTATATGATTTTCACTGAAGATGCACCTCTAGAGCCATGATATCAAAAAATATAACATACGTTGTTTTTGTATTTCTTGCTGTAGTAATAGGAAGTTGCGTTACTGTAAAAGAAAACGCACTGTACATAGAAACACCAAATCCAAACGATACCGTTTTTTACACATCGAGTGAGATTTATTCCGATTATATCACCTCAGAAGGATGGGTAACCGAGAGTAAACCGTGTATTACTGCACGTACCTCTAATAAAGCAGCCTTTGAAGGCGAGCTAGGTATCGATTTACAATGGGATAGATCAGCAGCCGGTTGTCCGTGGTTAGGATTCGGATTCGGTTGGGATAGCTGGACAGGCAAAGATCTTTCGGGCATTAAAAATACCGCGGCTATACAATTTCATGTACGTACGATAGAAGGCCAACGAACTAACTTGCCTTGGGCACTAGGATTAGAAGATTTCACCGGAGCACAAGCCTGGTTAGGAGTGACTTCAAATTGCATTAAAGCGGAAAAAATCACCACAGAATGGACGCGTGTAGAAATGCCGCTTTCTGAATTTAATTGGGATGAGCAAGGCGCCAATGCAAGCAATATCAAACAGATCATTTTTAATACCGAAGCAGACGGACATGTTTACATTGATGAAATAAAAATAGTGCCGTATTCTGGCGGGTTTAGAAAACGAGCGAATGTGAATCATATTACATCAGACGAATTCGTAGTAGATGGGAAAACGGATGATAAAATTTGGAAGACAGATTCTATTAAATTTGGTTCTAATGAACTCCATTTAGCCATCGTAGAAAATTTCCTTTGTATTGCTTTGCGCGTAAAAGATGAGAATCCTTTACAAAATAGTTTTTCTGGAAAGGATGTCTACAATGGCGATGCCTTTGAGATTTCTTTTAGTACCGACAAAAATGTGAGTACAAGAAGATCACGTTATATGAGTGCTGATCAGCATATTGGGTTTGGTCTTTCTAAAGATGGAATTAAAGCTTGGGATTGGTCAGATCAAAAGGAATTGAAAACCAAAATTTTTAAGGCCTTAGAAACGTCCGATGGGTACATTTTTGAAGCCAAAATAAATCTAAACGATTTAGATTTAGAAGCATTTGAATCCGGTTTGCTTTACGGACTTGAAGTTGCCGTAGATCATGGTGATGCAACGGGTAGAATTATGCAAGAGCGATGGAATAATGCCTCCATGGCAGGGTTTCATGAAAACCCATCATTATGGGGCGAAATGTATATCGTGCCTGCGTTAGAAGCAAACAAGTAGATCATAATAATTTTTAAGTATGAGGAATAAAATAGTATTTGGATTTCTATTGTTTTTAGGACTTATGTCCTGTCAACAAAGCGATCCTGAATTTACCCAACGTGAAGATGATGTGATTACTTTTTCGGGTCGTAAATGGGATATTAAAACGGGATTCAATGGCCCAGGACCTAATTTTTTCACCAATCACCCAAATGATGTTTTTGTAGATGATAATGGCTATTTGCATTTATCCATCATGCAACGTGAAGGAACTTGGTACAGCACGGAAGTAATTTCTCAAGACACATTTGGATATGGAACTTATGTTTGGACCGTTCAAGGTGACCCCGTAAATATTGATCGAGATGTTGTTTTAGGATTATTTACTTGGGACAACAATACATTTCAAACCGATGGCAACAGTGAAGTAGATATTGAATTTGCTAAATGGGGCGATCCGAACGAAGAATTCACCTTACAATATGGCGTGCAACCTATTGCTTTTGGGCAATATAATTCAGAACGCGTATTTAAGCCAGAATCTGCCAATAGTAATTGGATTGGCGTGAGTACACATGCATTTACATGGACAGATTCTATCATTGTTTGGGAAAGCTGGAAGGGCAACACTTATGGTGCCGGAACTCCGGACGCTACCTGGTCATTTGATTTAAACAATCCGGCTAAACAAAAGTTTGAAGGACCAAATGTGAGTGATCCCATTATTATTCCTGCTCCGGGCAGTACCACAAACGCACGTATGAATTTTTGGTTAAATAGTGGTGTAGAAGGTCCATTCTTTCCATTTCGTAGCGAAATCATTCTTCAAAAATTTGAATTTATTCCCCTCTCTTAACACCCACATTCTAAATAAAACACGATGAAAAAGACGAATACTAACATGATCATGATGATTGCCTTAATCGTAGCATTAGGAGGTCTGCTAATGGGGTTTGATGCCTCGGTTATTTCTGGTGTTGTAAAATTTATTGAGCCAGAATTTGGCTTATCTAAACTAGAACTGGGTTGGTCAGTGGCTTCTTTAACGTTAACAGCAACGTTGGCTATGATGATCGCTGGTCCGTTAAGTGATAAAGTAGGAAGACGAACAGTTTTACGATATGCCGCTGTTTTATATGCCATTTCCGCAATAGCTTCTGCCTTTGCTCCTAGTTTTATCTTTTTGGTTATTGCAAGAATGATAGGTGGTTTTGGTGTAGGTGCCTCTTTAATATTAGCACCAATGTACATTGCAGAAATTGCACCTCCGGCAATGCGTGGAAGAATGGTTTCATTTAACCAGTTAAACATTGTAGTAGGTATTTCTCTCGCGTTTTTCACCAACTATTTAATTCTTCAATTTGGTAAAAGTGATGCAAGTTGGGCAGTCAACTTAAAGTTTGATGAATACAACTGGCGTTGGATGTTAGGATTAGAAACCCTTCCAGCCGTTCTTTACTTTTTCGGCTTATTTGCAGTACCTAAAAGTCCGCGTTGGTTGATTATGCAAGGTGAGTCTGAAGAAGCCATTAAGATTATGTCTCGTTTTTCTGATCCTTCAGAGGCGCAGAAACAAATAATGACCATTAAAAAAAGTTTAGATCAAGAAGAAAATAAAAAAGAATCTTCATTTAAAGACTTATTTCATCCATCTTTAAAATTGGTAGTAACCATAGGTGTTGTTGTCGCTATTTTACAACAAATCACAGGTATCAATTCGGTGTTTTTCTATGCCCCAATGATTTTTGAACAAAGCGGACTAGGAACAGACGCTTCCTTTATTCAAGCTATTTTAGTGGGTATTGTAAATTTAGTATTTACTATAGTCGCTATTGTATTTATTGACAAATTAGGACGAAAACCATTATTATCCTTTGGGGTAGCCGGAATAGCTATTTCAATGGCATTATTATCTTACGGATTTAGCGCGGCAACGTATTCCGTAAATACCCAATCTATTACGGAGTTACCAGCACAAGTAGATCAAGAGGCTTTAACCCCACTATTTGATCAAGTATATGATAGTGAAACCGATTTTCAAGTCGCGGCAGAAGCAGTGATAGGAACAGAAGTGTATGCAGCGCATAAAAGTGAACTTATTAAATCGGCTATCCATATGGATACCATGCTTATTTTGATTGCAATTTTAGCTTTCGTAGCTTCTTTTGCTATCTCAATAGGACCGGTTATGTGGGTGCTATTTTCAGAATTATTCCCAAATAGAATAAGGGGTATTGCCATTTCATTTGTGGGATTAATTAATTCAGCAGTAAGCTTTTTAGTACAGTGGATTTTCCCTTGGGAGCTGGAGGTCTTAGGAAGTTCATTAACTTTCTTAATTTATGGAGTCTTCGCAGCATTAGGATTAATCTTCATTATTCGGGTAATTCCTGAAACCAAAGGAAAGTCTTTAGAAGAACTCGAAGAACAGCTAGTTATTAAAGCATAGGACTGAATATGAGAATTTGGAATATTATTTTAATAGCAGTACTTTTTTCGGCCTGTCAAGATCAGGAGCCAAAAGACAATGCAGTTCACGCATCTAGCGAGAATGACACATCACGCGTTTCTGAGGTAAAAGCCAGTTTACGTGTTAATACGCTAAGCTTCCGGAATGCTTCATTTGATGAAACCATTCAAATGGAAGAACTTGTCATTCCCGATAATGGATGGGTGAGCTATGACATTGAGATTCCACAAACAGGTCGATATACTACAGAAATTTTCGCTATAGGAGATTCAATAACCGGTGTGTGGGTAGAAGATTATATTCATAATACGGATGAAAGAACTTACAATATTACGGGCTTCGTATCCTGTAAAAAATCAGGTATTAATTCCGTAGATGGTTCTCCGTTAAAAAAGGGCACCCATCAAATTAAAGTGCATGCCCAAGGAGGACGAGTTAATTTGAAAGAAATCACATTTACCTTACTTCAAAATCATTTAATGGGAGCGGATACACTAATCCAAAAAATGGATGGTGATCAATGGAATTTAGTGTGGAGTGACGAGTTTGATGGTGAAGGTTTACCAGATTCCACCAAGTGGAGTTACAACGTTGGCAACTGGGGCTGGGGAAACAATGAGCCGCAATACTATACGTATGCGCGGACTGAAAACGCCCGTCAAGAAAATGGAGCGCTTATTATTGAAGCACATAAAAATGATTTAGGTAATGACTGGACTTCTGCACGTTTAACTACGCAGGGTAAAGTCGCTTTTGTATATGGTAAAATTGAATTCAGAGCAAAAGTACCTGTAGGGCGCGGAACTTGGTCTGCAGGTTGGCTTTTAGGCGATTCATATGAAGATGAACTAAGCTGGCCGTATTGTGGTGAAATTGATGTGTTAGAAAGCGTAGGTTTTGAAATTAATGATACTACTGGAAACGGTTTAAATCATGCGAGTTGTCACACACGTGCCTACTATTTCAAGCAAGGAAATCAAATTACCGCACAAACTCCGGTAGAAAATATGCATGCAGAATGGCATACCTATAGTATTGAATGGTATCCAAATGTGGTATTTGCTTTGGTTGATGGCGAACGTTATTATACCTATGATAAAACGGCAAATGAGTTAGAATGGCCATTTAATAATCCCCAAAATATTATTTTAAACCTTGCCGTTGGTGGAGGCTGGGGTGGCGCAAAAGGAATTGATGAAACGTGGAAAGATCACCAATTTGTGATTGATTACGTACGTGTGTATGAAGCTAAGAACACCAATGCGGAATGAAAAAAATAATATTTTTTATAGCTATATCCGCGCTGGTGGCGTGTCAACAACAACCTAAAGTAATGCAGGGCGTTACTGCATTTCAAACATCTGCCGCAGGCAATCAATTAACAGCACAACTGCCATCAGATAAGGAACCAACGAGTACCATTACACTGCTTCCAGAAACAACATTCCAAGTAATTACAGGGTTTGGAGGTGCTTTCACAGAGTCATCTGCCTATTTGTTAAATCAAGTAAGCAAGACAAACCGCACAAAGATTTTAAACGCCTATTTCAGTGAAGATGGCGCGAATTACAGTCTGACCCGAACACACATGAATAGCTGTGATTTCTCGCTAGGTCATTATTCATACGCACCCGTAGCGGATGACATGGCACTAGATAGTTTTTCTATTGAAGAAGATAGAGACGACATTATCCCCATGATTAAAGAGGCGCAAGCCATAAGTAAAGACGGATTTAAAATTCTAGCGTCTCCTTGGACTGCTCCGCCTTGGATGAAAGACAATAAAGAATGGGTGGGTGGAAAACTACTCCCTAAATATTATGATGTATGGGCTTTGTTTTTTGCGAAATATGCCGATGCATATAAAGCCGAAGGAATTGATATATGGGGATTTACCGTTGAAAACGAACCTTTAGGCAATAATAACAACTGGGAAAGCATGCACTTCACTCCCCAAGAAATGACCGATTTCGTGCAACATCATTTAGGTCCTAAACTAGAAGAAGATGGAAAGGGTGATCTCATCATTTTAGGCTACGACCAAAACAGAGAAGGCATCCGCGAGTGGGTAGATAACATGTTTCAAGATGAAGCAAGTGGCAAATACTTTGACGGTACAGCTATACATTGGTACGAAAGCACCTATGATTATTTTCCAGAGGAATTGCAATATGGGCATGCAAAAGCGCCTAATAAATACCTCATTCAAACCGAAGCTTGCGTAGATTCTGAAATTCCAAAATGGAAAGATGATGCGTGGTATTGGAGTAAAGAAGCCACCGATTGGGGCTGGGATTGGGCATCGGAAGATAAAAAGCATTTTCATCCTAAATACGTGCCTACTTACCGCTATGCGCGTGATATTATTGGATGTCTAAATAACCATGTAGATGGTTGGATAGATTGGAATATGGTCTTAGACACTCAAGGCGGACCTAATTGGTTTAAAAACTGGTGTGTAGCTCCGGTGATTGTAGATACGGATAAAGACGAAGTGTATTTCACGCCACTTTTTTACGTGTTAAATCACTTCAGTAAATTCATCCGACCAGGAGCTAAACGTATTGATTTTAAAAATTCAGATAAGCAGTTACAGGTTACTGCGGCACAAAATCCAGATGGAAGTATCGCAATTGTGGTACTAAATATGGAAGAGGAAACCAAAAATATTTCGGTTGAACTCAAGTCAGAAACCGTAGTGTATTCAATCGCACCACAAGCAATACAAACAATCAACATCCCTTAATTTTTTTTCGGATTATTATTTTATGGACAACAAACAACTATATATAGGGGCCACCGCAATACACCCCAATAAAAACGGTGGAGAAGGCGAATATCTCAGAATGAAGGGACAGACGTGGTCAAAGATTTCAGGCTATGACGGAATGGATCCATTTTTCATGACCATTGTGAGTAGCGCAAATCATTGGATGTTCATTTCAAGTAACGGGGGCTTAACTGCAGGTCGTAAAAACCCGGAGAGTTCACTTTTCCCGTATTACACAGATGACAAAATTATTGATAATCCAGAACTTACTGGGAGTAAAACAATTTTAAGAGTTTCACGAAACGGTAAATTATTCCTTTGGGAACCATTCTCTGATCGCTATGCCGGAGCCTACAACATTGAACGAAACTTGTATAAAAACAAGTTTGGCAATAAGCTTCAATTTGAAGAGTATAATCATGATTTAGGGTTGGTTTTTCGTTACAAATGGGCATTTAGTGATGCGCATGGGTTTGTGAAATATTCTGAAATTGAAAATTTGTCGGATGACGCTGTCGAGCTAGAAATAATTGACGGAATACAAAATTTATTGCCCACCGGTGTAGGTAGCGATTTGCAACAAACGCATAGTACTTTGGTGGATGCGTATAAGAAAAATGAACTCGTACCTGAATCTGGTTTGGGCATTTTTTCATTGAGCGCAATGATTGTCGACAAAGCAGAACCAAGTGAAGCATTGAGAGCGACTACCGTTTGGAGTAAGGGATTTGATAATCCAAACTACTTATTGTCAAGCACCCAATTGGATGGCTTTAGACGCGGAGAAGAAGTCATTGCTGAAGAGTTTACTAAAGCTGTAAAAGGTGCCTATTTCGTACATGCAGCAGTAACGATCGCATCCAAAACGATTAAAGAATGGGTTACCGTAGCAGAATTGAATCAAAGTAGCACTAAAGTAATAAATCTAAACAATTGGCTTTTAGCCGATAATGATTTCACTGCCTTAATATATGAAGATGTAGCGCTTGGTACTGCCAACCTTGAGAAACTGGTAGGCTTAGCCGATGGTTTACAAAAAGGACAGGATAAATTAAGTACCGCTAGACATTATTCTAACGTGTTATTCAATATAATGCGCGGGGGCCTTTTTGAGAACCAATACCGTATTGATACCGCTGATTTGGTGGTTTACGTAAAAACTATCAACCGTGAGGTGTATAAAATGCACCGTGCTTTCTTTGAGTCTTTAGTCAAAGATGTCACCTATGCTGAATTATTAGCGCTAGCGCGCGCTAATGGCGATGCAAGCTTATTGCGTATTTGTACCGAATATCTACCTATTTCGTTTAGCCGTAGACACGGAGACCCAAGTAGACCATGGAACTCTTTTAATATTGACCTCGAAGACGAGGAAGGAAATAAAAAGCACCATTACGAAGGGAATTGGCGTGATATTTTCCAAAATTGGGAGGCCTTAGCGTATTCTTATCCTGGATTTATTGAAGGTATGATTACCAAGTTCGTAAATGCATCTACCATTGATGGATACAATCCTTACCGAATTACCCGTGAAGGTATTGACTGGGAAGTTGTTGAGCCGGATAATCCGTGGGCATATATTGGCTATTGGGGGGATCACCAAGTGATTTACCTTCAAAAATTACTGGAACATGCAGAACGTCATTACCCTGGGAAAATCAAGGAGTTGATGACGCAAAAAAACTTTGTTTACGCCAATGTGCCTTACAAAATTAAAAGCTACGCTTCCATTAAAGAAAATCCAAATGACACCATTGATTTTGATCACGACCTGACAAAATTAATTGATGAACGCTGTGAAGTGTTTGGTGCCGATGGTAAAATGGTATGGAAGAACGAGGAATTACTACACGCTAATTTTGCGGAGAAGTTATTGGTAATGTCCTTAACCAAACTGTACAATTTTGTTCCAGATGGTGGTATTTGGTTGAATACCCAACGCCCCGAATGGAATGATGCCAATAATGCATTAGTGGGTAACGGATTAAGTATGGTTACCTTGAATTACTTAAGACGCTTTTTGGTATTTACTATCGACCTTTTTGGTGAGCTTTCAGACCCAACCATAGGGTTGAATGCACCTGTAGCCGATTTACTGATAGAAATGCACCGTATTTACACGAATGCACCTGTTGATTTTTCATCCTCAAGACGTCAAGAATTTGTAGATGATTTAGGAAACGCAGGAGAAAAATATAGAACTGCAGCGTATCAGTTTTTCACTGGCGAAACCACGGAAGTGGAGGTAGAAATGATTCGCCAATTATTTGGTTCCGCATCGGCTTTAGCCGAAAGAACTATAGCTAAAAGTAAACGTGAAGACGGATTATTTCATGCCTATAATTTATTGGCATTTGATGAAGAAGGCGCCAAAATATCGCACCTCTATGAAATGCTTGAAGGACAAGTGGCGGCATTAAGTTCAGGGTTATTAGAACCCGAAGCTGCAGTTAGCGTTTTAGATGCATTGAAATCGAGTAGCATGTACCGACAAGATCAGTACAGTTATATGTTGTATCCAGATCGCGTATTAAAATCCTTCATTAGTAAAAATACTATCCCTGCTCATTTTGTATCTCAGTCTGAGCTGATGCAAAAGCTGATTAAAATCGGTGATAAGCGCTTAGTGGAAGTGGATAATCTTGGTGAGGCACATTTTGCCGGTGGACTGCATAATGCAGACGGAGTTAAAAAGCGTTTGGCAGAAATTGCAGAAACTAATTTCCCGGAATTAATAAACGCAGAAAAGGAATTGATTTTAACAGCATTTGAAGAGGTGTTTGATCACGTTTCATTTACAGGTAGGTCTGGAACTTTTTACGGCTATGAAGGTCTAGGAAGTATTTACTGGCACATGGTGAGTAAGTTATTACTCGCAGTTCAAGAAAACATATTTTCAGCCAAAGAAAAAGCGGCTAATGATATTATTCTTGGTAAGCTACTGGAGCATTATTATGAAATTAGAGCGGGTATTGGAATCAATAAATCGCCTAAATTATACGGTGCTTATCCTACAGATGCGTATTCGCATACCCCAGGAAATGCAGGTGCACAGCAACCCGGATTAACCGGACAGGTGAAAGAAGATGTAATTAATCGCTGGGCGGTTCTTGGTGTACAGGTGCATAACGGAGAAATTCACATTCAACCTGTGATTTTAGGTAGTGACGAGCTATTGGTCAAAGAAGAAGAGCTGGATTACATAGACGTTAATGCAAAGCTTCATCATAGAATTATTCATGCAGATGAATTGGCGTTTACCTATTGCGGAACCCTATTCACGTATAAACGTTGTCCTGAATCATCATTGAAAGTTACAATGGAGAATGGGACCGTTATAGAACCCGAAAATTTAATAATTAACGCAGAACTAAGTGCTGAAATTTTTGCACGTTCTGGTAAAGTAAAAGAAATATTTGTATGCTATCCAATTCGATAAATTCCGGCTTAAAATTAAGTCTAGTCATTCTATTTACTATAATAGGATGGACCTTACAGGCACAACAATCTGTAATTGATTTCAGTTCAAATTTTCACACCTTTGGCAGTTTTAATGGCGTGAATTTTTCTATAGATTCCGATCCGTTAGACACCACAAATCCGGTAGGGAAAATAAAAAACAATGGCGATATCTGGGAAGGTATTTACCTGGATTTACCAAATGGTATTCTTTTGGATAGTCAAAAAGTAATAAGCCTTCGGTTTTATAATTATGCATTTACGCCTCAAGACGTTTTATTAAAGTTGGAGGACGATAATAACACGGATGTAGAAATGGTAGTGACTGCAATGGCTAACGGCTGGTCTACTTTAGACTTTGACTTTTCTCAAGCTTTTATAGCTGGAACCACCACACCTACCAATGCCAATGGAACCTACAAAAAGTTGGTCCTTTTTGTAAATGGGGGTTCAAGTGATACCGGATCACATTTAATAGATGATATCACGTATCCAAATTATGAATCTGCCAATTCGCTTGATGTGGTTTATAGTAGTCTCGTGTATGCAGATGAGTTTAGTTATTCTGGTCCAGTAAACGATGCGCAGTGGTTTTCTGAAGTAGTTCCGCCTAATTCATGGGGGTGGTTTAATGGAGAACAACAACATTATACCAATAGAACGGATAATGCCTATTTATCCAATGGGTCGCTTAAAATTGTGGCTAAAAAAGAGACTTATACCGATTACGGTCTAACACTAAACTATACCTCTACTCGATTAAATTCCAATTTTAATTTCACCTATGGTAGAATAGATGTTCGTGCTAAATTGCCGCAAGGTGATGGTACATGGCCAGCCATTTGGATGTTAGGCACAAGCATTGGAAACAATTGGCATCCTTCCACTATTTCTTGGCCGGGTTGCGGTGAAATTGATATTATGGAACATTGGGGAAATGCGCCAAATGTGGTGCATGGAAGTACACATACCATTTCTAGTAATGGTGCTACGATCAACACATCTCAGGTTACACGAGAAGGTGTTTTTAACGAATGGCACGTATACTCGGTGAATTGGTCGCCAAATCAAATTTCATTTTTAATGGATGGATTTCTATACTACACGTATAATCCGACTGTTAAAAACGCCTCCACATGGCCTTTTGATGACCCACAGTTTATTATTCTAAACGTTGCAATGGGTGGAATCTACCCTATTGACCCAAATTTTGTAGAGAGTCAAATGGAAATAGACTATGTACGTGTGTTTCAAAACGTGACTAGTATAGAAGAAAAAGATACTTCTGTTGAAATCAATGTATATCCAAATCCTGCCTCAGAGTTTATTGTGATTAATGCCGCAGCAGATGGTGTTTTTCATCTTTATGATATTTCAGGAAAAGAAGTAATGATTTCTACGTTAAAGAAAGGGCAAGAGCAAAAAATCGCATTACCCGCATTAAGCGCAGGAATTTATTCTTGGGAGTTTAAGGCAAGGAACGGAAATAGCAATGGGAAATTAATCATTACGAATCGCTAATAACTAGTATAAAGATGTCTAAAAGAGAAGGGAAATTACTAGCGTTAACAGGAGTAGATGTAAATTCTGCAAGTGATGACAAACTCCGTGAAATGTTTAATGATGTGATGCAAAATGGCATGCACGGAATTGGCTTTAGCGCATATGAGGAAGGACAAGAGCCGGGTGATAAACTCAACAAAGAACAGATTAGAAAAAGAATGGCAATTATTGCCCCGCATACCAAATGGGTGCGATCGTTTTCATGTACCGATGGGAATGAGCTCATACCTGAAATTGCCCATGAATTTGGATTAAAAACCCTTGTTGGTGCGTGGTTAGGCGAAGATGAAGAAAAGAATACCGTTGAAATTGAAGGCCTCATCGCGCTTGCGCAAAAAGGGTATGTAGATATTGCTGCCGTTGGGAATGAAGTGATGTACCGGGAAGAAATGTCGGAAGAGCAGTTATTAGAACATATTCGTTTCGTAAAACAGCAATTACCCACTATTCCGGTAGGATATGTAGATGCGTATTATGAGTTTGAGAATAGACCAGCCATAACAGAATTGTGTGATGTAATTTTGACCAACTGCTACCCATTTTGGGAAGGCTGCGCACAAGAATATGCCTTGCTATATATGAAAGATATGTACCGCAGAGCTACAAGTGTTGCCGGTGGAAAACCGGTGATTGTTAGTGAGACAGGATGGCCAAATCAAGGTGATCCTTTTCATGGCGCTTCTCCATCAAAACCCAATGCTATAAAATATTTTGTAAACGCTCAGAAATGGTCCGAAGAAGAGGATATTCCGATGTTTTACTTTTCATCATTTGATGAATCTTGGAAAACAGGAGACGAAGGAGATGTGGGCGCCTATTGGGGTTTATGGGATATGAACGGAAAATTAAAATATTAATACCATTTCTAGAATATGAAAAAAGTGTTACCATACCAAAATGCCATTTGCTATTCGGGTTTTAGAGACGGCCAAAGTCCTGAAACAGGCGTGTTCCCATCTTACGAAGAAATAAAAGAGGATTTGCTAATTCTGCAACCACATTGGGAATCTTTACGTTTATATGATTGCGATAAACATTCACAAACGGTATTGGAAGTTATTAGAGAGGAAAACCTTCCTTTTAATGTAATGCTGGGTGCCTATATCGTGGCAGAAGTAAATAACAAAGAATGTCCTTGGGGTGGAGAGTACGATGAAAAGGTACTTGAAAAGAACAAAAAGCTAAATCAAAAACGTATTAATACGTTAATTGAATGGGCAAATAAGTACCCGAGTATCATTTCTTCCCTTTCGGCAGGGAATGAAGCTACGGTAAGTTGGACGGATCACTTAGTGCCCACCGAAAGTCTTTTGAAATATGTGAATCAAATTAAATTGGCCGTTAAACAGCCGATAAGCTTCTGTGAGAACTACGTGCCTTGGTTAGACAAGTTAAAGCCTGTAGGCGAAGCGGTAGACTTTATATCTATACATACATATCCGGTATGGGAGTATAAATCGATTGACGAAGCGTTGAATTTCACTAAAGAAAACTACAATTCAGTGGCTAAGACATACCCAGACAAACAGATTGTAATTACCGAAGCGGGTTGGGCTACCAAATCTAATGGACGCGGAATAGAGCCGCATAACGTAAACGAAGAATTGCAACAAGAATACGTGCACCAATTAATGACTTGGGCCGAAAAAGACGGTATTCTAATTTATTTATTTGAAGCCTTTGACGAAAACTGGAAAGGATCTGATGATGCTTTAGAACCTGAAAAACATTGGGGGCTTTTCACCACAGACCGCATTCCAAAATTGGTAATGAACACACGACTTTCGGCTTGATTTTGAGAACGCATAAAAAGAAAACATAAATGAAATAAAGACCATAGGCGTTTTAACTTCTGGAAGTGATTGTTCAGAAAGAAAACAACCAAATAGTCTTTACCTTTTTTATAATGAAATGATATTAAAAAAGATTTATTAAGAACATCAAAAATTTTAACTATATAATAAAGTGATTATGAAAACTAAAGTAGCAATTAATGGGTTTGGTAGAATAGGTAGACTCGTTTTTAGAAATTTAATATCTAAAACAGATATAGAAGTAGTAGCGATAAATGATCTTACCGATACTAAAACGTTGGCTCATTTATTAAAATATGATTCTGCACATGGGCAGCTAGGTTTGCCAGTGGAGCATACAGAAACAAGTATAATCGTTGCTGGTTATGAAATGAAAGTAACTTCTGAAAGAGATCCAGTAAATTTACCTTGGAAAGATTTAGAAGTTGATATCGTAATAGAATGTACTGGTATTTTTACTGACCGAGCTGGTTTAGGCAAACATATTGAGGCTGGAGCGAAAAAAGTGATTCTTTCGGCACCTGCTTCCGGAGATATTAAAACTATCGTAGTAGGCGTAAATGACGACATCCTTACCCCAGAAGATACTATTATAAGTAATGCTTCTTGTACCACAAATTGTTTAGCACCCATGGTGAAAGTACTGGATGATAACTTTGGGGTGGTAAAAGGATTTATGACAACTGTTCATGCCTACACGGGTGATCAAAAGTTACAAGATGCGCCACATAAAGATTTAAGAAGATCACGAGCAGCCGCTTTTTCAATTATTCCAACCTCAACAGGAGCTGCAAAAGCCGTAGGTAAAGTATTACCAAATATGGTAGGTAAATTAGACGGAATGGCCATGCGTGTACCAGTGCTAACGGGTTCAGCAACGGATCTTACCGTAGAGTTAAAATCACAACCAACTGCGGAAGAAATTAATCTTGCCATGAAAAATGCAGTAGTTAACATGAAAGGAGCACTTCGTTATACGGAAGACCCTATTGTTTCTGCAGATATAATTGGCGATCCACATGGCTGTATATTTGATTCTTTACTTACATCCACCAATGGAAATTTAGTGAAAATCATGGGCTGGTACGACAATGAAGCGGGTTACTCTGCTAGATTGGTAGCTTTATTGGATTTAATAAAAGACTAATTATCATGATTTTAATTGCAGAAAGCGGTTCAACCAAATGTGATTGGGTTTTACTCGACCTTAAGGGACGTGAAATTGACAGGTGGAATACAATTGGGTTTAATCCTTATTTCCACTCTAAGGAAATGATCGTTACCACTTTGAAGAGTACCAAAGAATTTAAGGTTTGGAAAGAACGAATAGAACAAGTTTGGTTTTATGGCGCAGGATGCAGTACAACAGAATTAAAAACAATTGTCAAGAATGGGTTAGATGAATTCTTTGTGAATTCATCTAACCATATTGGCCATGATTTGGAAGCAGCCGCATTTGCCCTGTATGAAGGTGAACCTTTGGTGGTTTGTATTCTAGGTACAGGTTCAAATAGTTGCATGTTTGATGGCAATAAAATAACGGAGGAAACACCTTCCTTAGCCTATGTTTTAGGCGATGAAGGTTCTGCCAGTTTTATTGGTAAAAAGCTCGTTTCCGACTATTTATATAAACGGCTACCGAAAGAACTAAGTGATGATTTCACAAATGTGTATGGCATTACTAAAGATTGTGTCACAGATGCAGTTTACAATAAACCACATGCAAATGTGTATTTAGCCAGTTTTGGACCTTTTGCAGGGAAATGGACTGCGCATCCATATATTAAAGAAGTCGTGAAAGATGGTTTTGATAAATTTATTGACATTCACATTTCATGCTTTCCAAATATGAAACAATTGCCGGTGTCATTTGTAGGCTCTGTAGCCAAAATTTATGAAGACACCCTAACGGATTGTTTGCATGAAAGAGGCTACAAAAAAGGTAAAGTTTTGGCAAAACCCATCAATAGCCTAATCCAGTATCATTTAGACGTATTGGATATATTGAGTGTGGTAAGATAAAAATGCCTTAGTATTTATTTAGACTCATTGGTATTTGATGCCAGACAGAAGCGAGCATAAGCGCGCTTTTTCAAATGATTCTAATTACCAATAAATACCCGTTTAGTTAAAAGGTTATTGTACTCATCCGTAAATCGAATAAGTAACATCCCATTCGTATTTAACGGTAGCATGAAGGAATCATTTCTATTATTGGGTTTCTTATGAAACAACTCCACTCCTCTTAAATCATACACACTGATGTCTGTTATGGCGTTCTTAAAACTATCATAATTGATCTCATTTCCATAAGACCAAACCCTTCCATACATTTCGCTTGCAATCTCTTTAACACTGGTAATATGAGTGTTAATTACCTTTAAATAAAACCTATCATCATACCTACCTGCACTATCAATATCCAAAACCTGTGATTGCCCAAGTAGCAACTCCTGTTCGGTTAGTTTTAGTTTATCCACTAAATAAATTCTTTTTTCATTGAGGTAATGTAGACTAGAATCAACAGTGATGTAGTGATTTGAGGTATTCGAGGCAACTACCAAAAGCGCAATCTCTGAAGTGTCTACTTTAATTCTGGGCGCATACCCGGCAATAGTGTAGTATTGAGAGTCCTGCACCATTGCAAGTAATAACGGCTCACCTGAATAGTTAACATGTGCGTCAAAAAGCAAATCAATGGAATCGGTTGCTAAAGGATGAGTCCCAATTAATACTTGATCATAATTATTCGAGTCATTCGTTAAATTCACCCACATTCTCTGATGATCCGAGCCTTTGAATTCATAGTTGTTTGATGAAACTCCAAATACCTGATTTATTTCTCGCATCGTGTTATCATAAATCACATTATACGTTTTTGAGCCATCATTATTGGGGTCTTTCGCTACCGCCCAAAAACCCAAACCTGCTGGAATGATACCATCCACTCCATTCGCTTTACCGTTAGCATAAAAATAGGTACCTCCTGTAAAATTCCATGATTCGTAACTCCCCACGGCATCATATGGAGGATTAACCGTTTCTACCCAAAAATATAATGCATCGGTAAGAAAATTATTTTGAACTGCGTTTCGACTCCAGAATAAATTTAAGTCTAAAGCACTAGGGTAAGGATTACCTAATAAATTCCAATCATCTCCTGGCCAGTTCGCATTTGCGCCAATGTTGGTGGTTTTTACGCGTTGGGTATATTCTCCGTTATGAATTTGTCCTTCAAAAACTCGCACGGCATTAATATCATTTCCTGGAATAAAATACCCCAATCCTGGATTCATAAAGCCATCCGCACCACTTACCACATTGCTTTCTGTGAATACGATAGTATCTGGATTATTTGTACAAAGCACCTCGGTTCCTGGCGCAAAATCATACCCCCACAGCTGAGAGCCTGCATCAAACACAAACATGTCACATGGATTAGCTTCATTAAACATTTCCAATAGAGGCACCTCAATTATAGGAGAAGACCATACATTAAATTTCATACTGGACAATTGTCCAACTCGTTCCACTTTAAAGACCCCATTTTCTTGATGGAAATACGTATTTTCATCTAATAAGAGGGACCCTTCATTTTTAATGGTCATGGTTCCCAAATTATTAAAATCTTGACTTATCCGTATAAAACCCCTTTCAGAAATTGTAGTCGATACTTCTTCTTCAATATAAAGGTTTGCACACAAAATGTTACCTCCAATACCAGAAATATAATTGGACCTTATCTCTGCTAAAACACCCACATGATTGGGAGCATACCCTAACGACCAAGAGCCATTTTCCCAAATATTAAAATCAGTATTGTCAGGACTATAACTATCCCCACAAATCAATTCGGCATCGGCATCATTATTTTTTCCATTTAAGGTAGAGCCATCAAAATCACAGTTTGTAGCATCAATTAAATTAATAATTCCGGAGGATTGCACCGTTAAATCAGTAGAAGTAATTGACACCAACCCGTCAAGATCTAATAACCCATCAACGGTAATCACCGAATTTCTATCCGAACCTTCTCGAATAAATGCATCTTCAAAATTTGCAACGGCTCCGTTCGTTATATGCATTTCACAATCCACTAACTGAACCCCTGAGGCAAAATTTACAATTGCACCGCTTAGGTTATCAGGAGAAAAGAAATTTAAAGTAGTTTCTGTAAATACGGTACTTGATGGAATATTTACATTCATATTTTCCCCAAAACCTACGACACTTTTTTCGGTAAACTTGACGTTTGAACCAAAGGTTACATTATTAGAATATAAAAAGAACTCTGTATGTTCAAACCTTACGCCATTTCCAATTGAAAGAGCCGAGCCATCTGCATTAAGTAAAAATGAATTAATAAATTCGGTGTTATTTCCAATAGTGACATTTGAGTTAAACCCAGTAACCACCGTAATTGCCTTAACTACCAAATTAGGGTCAAATATTACGTTAGATGAGACTAAGGTAACCACACCTTGATTATTCCCATTTTCTTTTCCTCCAAAATTACCTTTGAAATTAATGGTTGATCCATTTTGTGTGAAAACCCCACCAATATTTTGGCCAGCACTTTTGATATCAAAAGTGCCATTAAATATTACGTTTGAATGGTCTACTAATAAGGAAACTTTATCTAAAACAACATTATCCTCAAAAACTACTTGACCCGTAATTCCGGCAGAAACTTTTAATCTTGCAGATATTTCGCCATCCAATCCGAAATACCCTAGGGCGAAAGTGTACGGATGAAAAACCAAAATAGAGTCACTTGCAGACGCACTTGAGGCCTGACAGCCACAATCTGTTACTCCACCATCTGTAGACCATTTAACAACCCCACCAACAGCTATGGTTTGATAGTTTGCACCAAACGATAGCACAGATGAAATAACAAAAACAGAAGTGATAAAATATTTCATGGAGTTCGGTTTATTATTGACTTTGCAAAATTAAAAAAATTACTAAAATGAAATTCTCGTCTTATTGCTAAGTTTATTGGGTTATCTATTTATATGAAATTTAATATTCTGGGAAAAAGCAAATTGCTTTCACTAGTTGCAGTTACTCTTAGGCAAAAAAAAAGCCTTCAACTTTCGTTGATAATTGACTTTGTATAAAATGCTTTTTAGGTTTAGCTCCCTTCGAGTTTGCTCGCTACGCTTCGCAAGTCCTCAGGGTAAACTTCTCGCCCTATTGGGCCATAAAAAAAGCCTCCAACTTTCGTTGAAGGCTTTTTGTTGTCCCATTAGGGCTCGAACCTAGTTTACATCATTTATTCCAATTTTACATTATTTTACATTAAAACCCCAATAAACAAAGGAATTTTACCATTAACACATAAACGAATGTAAAACAACGTACAAATATGTAAAAATAAATCGAACCCAAAACCGAACCCATTTCTATAATCTGTATATTCGTATAAAAAATAAACATGGCTACATCTAAGTTAATCATGCGGGTACGCGATTCAAAACAAAAACCTACTTCCATTACCTTATTGTTTCGTTATGAATCGACCAACATCAAATATTCCACCGGTATTAAAATTTCACCCAACCATTGGAATAAAGAAAAAGAACTAATTAAAAGCGTTTCTACTATTAGGGATAGGGATCATCTAAATAGAACTTTGATGAATTTCAAATTAAAATCCCTTGAAATTTATAATCATTTAATTGCCACGGATACTGCGATTACAAATGAAAAATTATTGGATGAATTTAATAAGGAGTTTCGAAAAAGCTCAAATAATGTAGATACTCAAAACGCCCCCTCACCTTTTCTTACCACTTTCTTAGACATCTTTGTAATTAATGCAGCAACAAAGAAGGTCATACGTTCAAATTCCTCAGAACCTTTAAAGGAATCTACGATCAAGAACTATAAACACACACTAAAGAAACTCAAGGAGTTTAATACCCATTCCAATGCTAATTATAAATTCTCAGATTTATCACTGGCATTCCATAATAGGTTCATTCACTTCCTATCCGTAACAAAAGGATACGCAAATGGCACAGTTGCAACCAGAATAAAAGACCTAAAATCTATTGCCAAGCACGCAAAAAGAGATGGGGTTGAAGTAAACGAAGATGTGTTTACTCCTGAATTCTTCAAACCTGTAAATACCCCTGTAGACTATGAAGATGTGTATTTGAATGAAGAAGAAATAAAAGCAATAATGGATTGTGAGTTTCAATTAGATACCACTTTAGATATCGCTAGGGATTGGCTCATCATTGGTTTATGGACTGGACAAAGAATAAGCGATTTTTTAAGTTTTACTAAATCCAATTTCAATGGCAAATTCATTAAGGTCAGGCAAATGAAAACAGGCACAGAAGTATTAATCCCTAAACATATTGACATAAAAACTGTCCTTGCAAAAAGAGAAGGAGAACTTCCTAGAAAGCTGTCTCATCAAAAATTCAACAAATACATCAAGGATGTGTGCGAGGAAGCCGAAATAAAAAGACCTACTAAAGGATATAAAGTGACCGATAAGAGAAAAACAGAAGGAATCTATCCCAAATTTGAACTTATCACCTCGCATACATGCCGTAGATCATTTGCTACTAATCATTATGGCAAGGTTTCCAACTACATGATTATGGGAATAACAGGTCACAAAACTGAGATAACATTTCTAAAATATTTAAAGAAAACTAATGAAGAACAGGCAGAGGCTCTATTGAACTTATGGAATACCAAAGCTTAAACATTCCAAAAATAATACCAAAATATTTTCAATTTAATAGCAAGAAATATTTCTAATTCACTGCTTCCTTAAAAATTTAAAATAGCTATAAACCGCCAACTATAATAATAATAATGAATAAGCAACCTATCTCTTCACCACTCGCTCCACCTTCACACCCAACTCGTTCTTCAAGGTAACTACATACATACCCGTAGCCATTTTTGCCATGTTAATGGTTGTCATTTGGTTTTGAGTATGGGATTGATGAACTATTCCTCCTACACTATTTGTTATCGTGATTTCTAATGAAGCATTGCTTCCTTTATCGATGTTTAAAACATCACTGGTTGGATTAGGATACAAAGTTACCCCAATTAATTCTATGTCTTGAACGCCAACATTGGCAATTGTAAAACATGCCGAAGTATCTACACATCCATTTTGCGTTACCGCTACTTGGTAACTTCCGTTTACGGTGGCAGTGAAACTAGCGCTTGTTTCGCCAGCCATTGCTCCATTATTACAATCTATCCATTGGTATCTTGCGTTAGTGGCTTGGGCAGTTAACGTTAAATAATTTCTGGTCACTGTTGTATCTACTTCCAGTAAGGTGAAATCTAAGGTTATCACGCTATCGCAACCATTGCTGTTTGGAATAGTAAACATTGGACCACTAATCGTCTGAGAGTATACTATTCCATCTATCCATGTTATTTCTATACATGAAGTGATTACATCTGTAGCTGATGTAGCTTGTAACATGGCAAAGTCTAATGTTACCACTGAATCACATCCTACCGAGTTTACTAATACATGAGTAGCTGTGGTGTTGGTTGTTGAATAGGTATTTCCATCTAACCATGTAATTGGGTTACATGAAGAAATGACATCTGTAAATTGGCTGGGATTTAGAATAGTTAAATTTAGGGTTATGATGCTGTCGCAGCCTCCGGCATTTACTAAAGTATCTTGAGCGGTGTTGTTACTGGATGTGTAGGTGATTCCATTCCACGTGTAATTATTACATACCGATACTACATGAATCCCATTGGTCGGATTCGATATTGTTAAATCGAGGGTTATCGTGCTATCACAACCTAAACTATTGGTTGCGGAATAGGTAGCCAAATTATTACTGGAAGTATAGATAACTCCATCTATCCAAGTATACGATGCGCAACTAGAAATGACATCTGTAGTTTGAGAGTTATTTACCGTCAAGTTAAGGGTTACTACACTATCGCAACCATTAATATTACCTCCAACCATTGTGAATGTAGCGGTAGTATTATTAGCGTAGTATGTATTTCCATTTATCCAAACTAAAGAATCACAAACTACATGAGTGTCTGTGGCAAAAGTGCCTTGATGAATTGTCAAATCAAGATGTATAATACTATCACACCCATTAAGCCAAGCAAAATTTTGGGTAGCTGAATCATTATCCATCACATAAATTTGACCATTACTCCATATGTAATACAAACATGCACTTACATAATCAGTGTCATGATAAGACGGATTAACTGTTAGATCAAGATTAACTATACTATCACACCCATTTCTGTTCACTAGGGTATCATATACACCATTGGTACTAGAATAATAAGTAACTCCATTTAACCATGTCAAACTATCACAAATTACTTGTGAATCTGTGGAGTACTCAGGAGAATAAACAGATAAATCTAGAATATAAATACTGTCACAACCACTTGACATACTTACCGTATCTCTCACAAAATAGTTACCTAATGAATACGTTACTCCGTTGCGCCAAGTATAGCTACTACAAGAATTCACGGTTTGGTAATTTGTATTTATCAAAAGTAAATGAAGGGTTACAATACTGTCACATCCTTGAGAATTTATCAGTATATGTTGTGCATCATAATTATTCTCTGTATAAGTAATTCCATCAATCCAAGTGTAACTATCACAAGTGCTTATTGAATCTGTGTTAAAACTAGAAGGTAATATAGTTAGTCTAAGTCTAAAAACACTATCACACCCCATAGGGTTAATATAGGTATACTCCGATGTAGAATCGGATAAATAATAGGTTAAACCATCCCTCCAAGTATATGAGTTACAAGCAAAAACAGTGTCGTATTTCAGGACTTCAGGACAGAATTCTGCAGCCCCTCGGTCCCTAACGCCCCAAATGGGTTTATTTTGAGCGGAAGACGTATCATTTGAGTCCCCATTATCAATGACTATACTACCTAATCCTGGTAACATTGTTCGGGTAGCGCCTCCATTAAAACCCAATGGCTGTAAGTTTAATTGCGTTGCTGTTACGTTTATGCTATCCGTGGCTATTGCTCCTATAACTGTACCACTAAATATGTTATATCCACCTGAGATTAATGAAGCTGTTCCATTTCTAAGTATTCCATTTAAATTAAATCCGTTATTCGCTATTATAGTACCAGCAACATAAACTATTGCAGGACTACCAACCGAACCAATTCCTGCATTATTTCCACTCGTTGACGTATTCAACGAAATTGTTGAGTTTAGTACACTAACGGAACAAGTATCATTAACATTTGCCGCATAAACTCCCCCTCCAATATTTGAAGATATGGTAGAACCAGAAATTAACACCTTTTTTTTGCATGAAATACCAGCTCCAGCTCCACCATTAATAATTGAATTTCCAGAAATAGTCGAATTTAAAACTCTTACAAAATCGAAAAGAGCCCACACTCCCCCTCCGTAAGTATTTGCAACATTTCCAGAAATAGTAGAATTGATTATGTGAATAAACGAAAGGCTATCATTTTGGGAGTAAATTCCACCACCTTGACCACCTGTCGTATTACCCGATATTAAAGAGTTCTGTATTATCAAACATGTAGAATTCCCTCCCCATTCATAAGCTAGTCCTCCACCAGCAATAAACGAATAACTTTCACAAATTTTTGAATTTAAAACAATAGTGGAATCCACCCTATAACAAAATACTGCTCCACCACGACCCTGTGCAAAAAAACCTCCGGCAGAACCATTCCTAATTACCACCGAATCTATAACAACCTTTACAGCCGCATGGAACATGAAAATTCGAGAACTATCATTACCTGAAATAAACAACGTATCTTGATTAGTATACAAACCCTTAATTACAACGCTTACCGAATCAAATGCAATTTCTCCAGTTGTTAAAACAATGGAGTCTGACCCTAGTGCAATTAAATTGGGGTTGAAACGAATGGTGTCTCCAGAAACAACACTATCAGCAACAGCTCTTAAAGAACCTAGGCCCGAATCATTCAAGCTATCTACTACCCAGATATTGGCTTGAGTCACCAAACTGGTTGCAATAAAACTTATTAAAAGGATTAGTTTTTTCATTGTTGGTAATTTATGGTTCCTAAACCAGGCAGACACTTTGAGCGTTTATTGATCTACTAAGAACCTGTTTTTTTACTGGGGTTACTCCTAGATATTAGGGATTTTAAAGAAAGTATAATTACTAGGTTCATCGCTGTCTATTACATATCCTAAATCCCAATCCTCGTTTCTTTCAATTATTGAGTAATCAGCTCCAAATTGATTCATGTAAATATCATCTGATTCCATATCAGTTATTTCCGATGGGATTACAACTCCATCGGACACATTCAATTCATACGCAATTTGTTGATCGGCATAATAAACTAGAAATCTATTTTCATCAAGCTGTTTATGGTCTAGTTCCCCAAAGTGCCTATTTCGTTGTTCCACCTGGTAATTAGTCTCAAAAGAATCCATTGATTCCACCTCACCATTACTATCCAAAAAACAGGCAAACCCATGCGTAAATTGGTAATTATCAAAATACACAGACTCATTCATTTTATGGTTATTTATGTAAAAAGATTCTCCCCATATTAAATATCCTTTAGGAGTAGACTCCACGTTGATTTGCCCAATCTTATTTCCTTTGGTATACTCTTTTGGAGAATAATCCAGAAAACCGGGTATTTCTGAAAACATAATTTCCTTTTGCAATTCCACCTTAGAATCAACACAAATTGCAAAAAACAAACCTATACTGGGTTTAAACATTTTTTCGCTTACCGTTCCAGAAACCACCAAACTACCGTCAGGCTTTTCAGAAACCTGATGTCCTTTGG
>CAXMPG010000159.1:0-23301 GCA_964195485.1 uncultured Desulfobacterales bacterium | reverse complement strand
ACATAATTCGATTTTGGAATAACCTTAACCTCAATGGTTGAAAATTTAAAATCACCTGCATCAATATTATCCATTAATAAACTTAGAGCCAAAGATTCAGAGTTCTTAATTTGGTTTTGAAACATTGAAATATCCGTAATTACAGCAGCCATTGGAGCATGGTAAAAATGGGACATATGCCAAGGTTCAGTTTCGCCATCATGATTCATTCCATCTTCATATACAAAGCGTATAATCTCTAAATCCGCTTGTTGACTCGCTGGAAATTGAGCTAGCACCTTTGCTTCCCATTCGGAAATCTTTGACTGCATTTCCTTCATGGTCCAAGGACCTTCTTTAGGATTCACTTCATCCGAACCTAATAAAATAGTCTGTGGTCTATCAATATCCCCAAGCGCTTCAGCAGTATCTAGAGTAACCCATTCATTACCGTTTGCCAATTGCTCCTCAGAATAACCCTCTGTCATCGCAATAATATGCTTCTTTAAATCTTCAAAATACTTATCCAATTCTTTAGAAGCATTATGTACTGCTTTTGCCTTATTATAAAACGGCAATACCTTTGCTTCGTTCTGAGAGTTTTGAGATGCAAATTCAGCCATTACTGCTTCATTTTTCAATCCAAAAGCCTCATTTGTTTCTGTCATGGCACCATTAATTACCACAAAGGAATTAAGTACCGATTTTGTAACGTTCATTGCCAAAAGAGCAAGAAGAACTAGGTACATCATACCAATCATCTTGTCCCGTGGGCTTTGTTTACCTCCAGCCATAGTCTATATCTTTAAACTTTAGTTAATAAAAAATATAACCTATGAACGGTTAACGTTCATTGCAGATAGCATGTTGCCATATACCGTATTCAACGATTCTAAGTTATTAGATAACTCAGCGATACTTTCTTTGTAACGCTTCGTATCTTCTACCGAATCATTTAAGTTTTCGACTAATGTTTGCATGTTGGCAAACATTTGACCACTAACATTAGCTTGACTAGTAGAGTTTTCTAATTGCATTTCATAAACACTATTCAAAGAAGATAAGTTTTCACTAACCTTTTTCAAGTTCTCAGCGTATGTAGCTCCATCTTCATTAGATACAGCCAGTCCCGTAAGGGATTCAGCAGCATTATGATATGACTCTGATAACTCACCAACACTTTTAGAAGCACCTTCTAGGCTTTCTACAAAATTGGTCGAAGCTGCAGAAGCATCTCCTAAACTATTCATATTTGAAGCAGTTTCAGCAAAATTTCTCATACCAGAACCTAAACTTTCAATTAAGTCATTACCAATTTTTGCTTCCTCTAGCATGGAATCTAATTCCTGAGTTGGAGTTTGTCCTGACCCACCAGAAACACCTCTAACATCACCACTATAATCCTCAGCTAGCTCAGGATAAACAAGAGACCAATCTGGATCTTCGTGCATTGGATCAAAAGCAGATAAAAAGAAAATAATTGCTTCTGTACCTAAACCAATAACAAGCATCGGTCCTGCTCCAGGGTAATGTTGTAGTTTAAAAAGTGCACCAATAATAACAATTGCTGCTCCCCAACCATACACATATTTCATAAAGTTTTTCCAACTTTTACTGCCTGGTCTAAATCCTGTAATTTCCTTGCTCATAATCTAAGAATTTGTCTAATTTATATTTTACTTAATGGATAATTTACTCTTTATAATTCGTCACCTTTAGCTCTACCTAAATACGACATCACGTTTCTAAAACCGATAAAACTTTTCGCAGTATCTTGGTACTCATAAGAACGCACACCTACACCAAGGTAGTAACCTACATCCTTCCAAGACCCACCACGAACAACTTTTCTTTTATACACTGGTTGTTCATCGTCTTCTGCATCATATTGGTAATCAGCATTCATATCATGACCGAATTCATATGCTGATTCACTATATGCGTTGTTAGTCCACTCCGCCACATTACCAGCCATACAATACAATCCGTAATCATTAGGAGAATATGAATATACATTCACTGTTTGGAAACCACCATCATCAACATAGTTACCTCTTAGTGGCTTAAAGTTCGCCAAGAAACAACCAGCGTCATTTCTTATGTAAGGTCCACCCCAAGGGTATTGAGAAACAGATAATCCACCTCTAGCAGCATACTCCCATTCAGATTCAGTTGGTAATCTAAAATCCTGAACTAAAGGAAGACCAGCCATATCTAATGCATCATTAAAATATCTTGTTCTCCAGTGACTAAAAGCTTTTGCTTGTTTCCAAGTTACACCAACAACTGGGTAGTAATCATAAGCTGGATGCCAAAAATACATTTGCGCTAATGGCTCATTATACGAATATGAAAAATCAGCAATCCAAACTAAAGTATCTGGGTAAACATCAACCTCATCATCTCTAATAAAATCTGCACGAGAATACTGGTAGTCATCTTGAATATAATTACGTTGACGTCCTTTTTTAGCTGCCATTTTATAATCTATCCAGCTATATTGAAATCTTAATTTAGTAATATCAATATGTTTCTTTCCGTAATAACGATCACTTTCCGAATAAAACATTGGTTCCAAGGCATCAATAATATCCTCGTTACCATCTCTACCCCCATCCCAAGGAATAGGATAATCCCAACGAATTCTAGCTTCATCTAAATCGTTACCAAATGCATCTAAAGTAATTCCATACTCAATTTCATCCACTTCCAGTAAATAAGTACGTGCAATTGAATCTTTAACCCAATTCACAAATTGTCTATACTCATTATTGGTAATTTCAGAATCATCAATGTAAAAAGCAGCTAAAGAAACCGTACGAGACAATGCCACATTAGCGTAAGGAACATCTTGATCATTCTCTCCCATTACGAAACTTCCCATAGGGATATATGCCATTCCATAAGGATCAATATCAAACCAAGCTGGTCTATTCTGGACACCGGTTAACTGTCCGCCATCTCCAGTTGCACAGGAAGCAACAAAAGTTGCAATTGTGATAAAGAATAATAATCGTTTCATGATATAATGTTTTTTGATCGTCAAAATCTGAGTGGATAAACGTGTATTTTTTTGTAATATTATAATGTTGGTTATAAAAACCTAACAGTATGGTGTTGTTCCTCTTTCGGCTCTCCAGAAATATTGAAGCAATATCTCACAAAAAGCTCATGCGAACCAGAACTAAAGTTCCTTACAGCAGAGGTTGTAAAATCGTATGAATAACCAACCTTTAATAAACCTGCACCTGCATTGGATCCGTTCATTTGAAAATTTGCTCCTAACATCAAAGCAACTGCATCTTGTATACGGTAATCTATACCTCCCCAAAATTGACCTTGATACTCTGCTATTGCACCTAATGATATAGTAGTGGAAGCAACATCCGATTTAATAAACAATCCTGGCTTCAATACCCAATCACCACTCTGTCCAATTTGAGACTCATATTGTGCAGAAACATAATAGGTTCTATCAATTTGATAATTAAACAACCTTGATTCACCCGTACCACCAAGACCGGTTTTATCATCTAATACCGTATTGAATTTAGAAGCTGTTAAATGTGTTGCCGATAAGCCAACAGAAAGTTTCTTTGGAATTTTGTAAAAAATACCGAAATCCATGTCAAAACCACCCTCAGAAGCTCCGTTAACTGGAATAGAAGGATCATCAACAATACCTTGACTTGCAGTCCAATCCGAACCTAAAGTTTTAGAGATATAACCTAATCCAATTCCAGCACTTAAAACACCCGGACCTAAGCCTGAATATTTATACGCATAACTTAACTTGGCAACCATAGTAGTTTCTTGACCTAATTGATCAGACATTACGGTAATTCCAACGCCATGATCCCCATGAAAACTAAAAGGAGTTTCCGCTGAAAAAAGGAAGGTTTGTGGCTCTCCACCAAACCCAACCCACTGCAATCTACCCACTAAAGTGGCACAAATCGCATCGTGACTACCTACAACAGCAGGATTTTGGTATGCTAAACCTTGATATTGGCCAACAGTAAACTGCGGGTCTTGTTGCGCTTGCACCATAGTAAAACCAGCTACAAACCCTATAAACACAAGAATTTTCTTCATCATCCCTTTCAATATTTTTAATTCACGATACTGCTTAATATACAATCGCTAAAGTATGTAATTATTCTTCTTATCAAAAGTTTTTTATTTTTACCTGTATAAAAACCTCGTCAACCTTTATTAATAGCTGGTCAATTACAAAAACTTTCGGTAGGTTTTCACCCATAAATCAGGTAATTCGTCTTGCCCAGCAATCAAATAATCTTGGTAAGAACAAGGCACCATATTGAGCCTTCTATATCGGTTTGATTTTGCATCGGGGTAAGGAACTAAAACCCACCACCTATCCGTACGCAAACTCTTATAAAAAATTAAATCTTCTTCCGCTCCAGTTACCGGAACTCTATACTTTAAGAAATTCTCGTCATTTGGAGTTGGTGTCTCCTTTTTACGATTAGCAACCCCTTCCATAAAGTACCAAATCATTTGAGCAACCAGCATCGATGATTTTTTATTCGAATCTAACCGAGGGTTATACTCAAATACACCAAAGCATGATATTTTCTCGCTTAGCCCAGCATATCTTGTTATTTGACAAGCTTCATCAGGTAATAAACCATTTGGAGTAGATCTATTACATCCTACCATATCAGCAGACTGAATTGCAGCCACATCAAAACTTAAGATATCTGAATTCCTTAATATGGGTTCCGTTTCCCTAATATTGGTTCTAACCGCTCCTAACCTCACTTTATCAAAAAACAACTTATCCATTAACCCAATAATATTAGGTGGACTAAAATAAGTCTGGTACCCAATATTTGCGTAATTAAATAAGAAGCTTGGTTGATGAAGTAATATTTGACTGAGGTAGGTAGTCGAGTCTATTGGTAAATCAGACGAATCACCAATATCAAACTGATGATCAATAGTCGCAATATTAACAAGCTGCTCTGTACCTTCATATCCTCTGTACATTGCAATAGTTAAATCCTGACTTCCACCGAGAATAACCACTGTTTTATTTTTCTTTACCAAAGCATCAACACACGATTGAACGGCAAAGTACGTATCTTCTAATGTTTCACCCGGCAATATATTTCCTAAGTCAACTGTATTAGGAAGTCCTTCAAAAAACAAATTATATAAGCTTTCTCTAATTACATCTGCACCAGCACCACATCCTGCATTATTTACGGAACCTCGCTCCTCTTTCACTCCTAGCAGTACTAAATCTGCACTTTCCCAATCAGGAAAAGAAGACTCTGGTTGGTAACACGTCACCAAGCCTCCTATTTGCTCTTGATAATAATCTTGAGATAAACTTGAGACTGGAGAAAAATAAATAGATATATCCATCAAATTCAGGTATTAACCTATGCTTTCGTAGCTGGTTTCTTTTTAGCTACAGGTTTTTTCTTCGCAACCGGTTTCTTCTTTGCAGCAGCCTTCTTAGCTGGAGCTTTCTTAGCTGGAGCTTTCTTCTTCGCGGGGGCTTTCTTTTTTACTGCGGCCTTAGCTTTACCTTTTGTTTTTTTAGGTTGTTTAGCAATCATGTCTAAACAATCTTGATAAGACAAGCTTAACGGGTCAGTACCTTTAGGAAGAATTTTATAATTATCCTTTACCAGCTTAATGTAAGGTCCGTATCTACCTTCAATAATTCTTAATTCTTCGTCCTCATCAAAGGTTTTAAGTAATGCTTTCTTATCCGCTTCAATTTTTTCTTTAATCAGTACGGCTCCTCTATCATAAGTAATGGTGTATGGGTTATCTCCATTTGCCTCTTTAATACTTACAAACATGCTCCCTATTCTTAAATAAGGACCAAAGCGACCAATTGCAGCATAAAGCTTTTTACCTTCATACTCCCCAAGCATTCTAGGTAATTTAAACAGCTCCATCGCTTGCTCAAAAGTTACACTAGAGATTTTCAGAGGTGGAATTAGTGATGTAAATTTCGGTTTTTCTTCATCGTCTACATGACCAATTTGAATCATTGGACCGAATCTACCAATTCTTGCGTATACCGGTTTTTTAGTCTCTGGGTCTTCACCTAGCAGTCTTTCTCCAGTTGCTCTTTCACTATGCTCAATGGTATGCTCTACTTTTTTATGAAAATCAGAGTAAAACCCTTCAATCATTTTATTCCAAGAAACGTTACCATCTGCAATTTGGTCAAACTCACGTTCTACATCTGCTGTAAAATTAAAGTTTAATACATTTTCAAAATGCTCGATAAGGAAGTCATTTACGACTTCTCCAATATCTGTAGGAAATAATTTGTTTTTTTCTTTACCCGTAGTTTCCGTTTTCACCACAGTGGTGATTTCGGCAGGGTTTACTTCAATAAAGTTATAATCTCTTTGTTCACCTTCTGTAGATTTTTTCTCTACATAACCACGTTTCTGTATGGTAGAAATTGTTGGTGCATAGGTAGATGGACGTCCAATACCTAACTCTTCAAGCTTCTTAACTAAACTTGCTTCAGAATATCTAGGAGGGTGCATTGTGAAACGTTGAACTCCAGTAGCTGATTCTAAGTTTAGGTTATCGTCTTCTTTCATCTCTGGTAACATACCTGAATCAAAAGCATTTTCAACATCCTCATCGGTGGATACTTGATACACCTTTAAGAAACCATCAAATTTTATCACCTCACCTTGAGCCGTAAACTTTTTATCTGCTAAACTAACTCCAATTTTAACGGTAGTTTTTTCTAATTGAGCATCCGCCATTTGAGAAGCAATCGTTCTTTTCCAAATCAATGAATATAAACGCTCTTCATTTCTATCTCCAATAATCGTGTCTTTATCTAAATAGGTAGGTCTAATGGCCTCGTGAGCCTCTTGAGCTCCTTTAGATTTTGTAGAAAACTTTCTAGGATTAGAATATTCCTTTCCATATTTAGCTTCAATAGCATCTTGAGAGCCAGTCATGGCTAAGTCAGATAAATTAAAAGAATCTGTTCTCATGTAGGTTATATTACCCGCTTCATAAAGATGCTGTGCAACAACCATTGTTTGATTTACTGAAAAGCCTAATTTTCTAGAAGCTTCCTGCTGAAGGGAAGATGTAGTAAATGGCGGTGCAGCTGTCTTTTTAGCTGGTTTACTAACCACACTTTCTACCTTAAAAGAAGCATCCTTACATTTCTCTAAAAATGCGTACGCTTCCTCTTCCGATTTAAATTTTTCAGAGATATTCGCTTTTACAGCCGAGCCATTATCTAAATTAAAAAATCCAGTAACTCTATAAAACACCTCAGAATCAAAATCTCTAATAGCACGTTCTCTTTCTACAATTAATCGTACAGTAACTGATTGTACTCTACCAGCGGATAATGAAGGTTTTACTTTTCTCCATAATACCGGAGACAATTCAAACCCAACCAATCTATCTAAAACTCTTCGCGCTTGCTGCGCCTTAACAAGATCTATATCAATTTCACGTGGATTTCCAACTGCTTTTTTAATAGCCGCTTTAGTAATCTCGTGAAAAACAATTCTTTTTGTATTTTCTGGTTTTAATCCTAAAACCTCGCTCAGGTGCCATGAAATAGCTTCTCCCTCGCGATCCTCATCCGTTGCTAACCAAACAATATCTGATTTCTTGGCTAAGCTCTTTAATTCCGCAACAATCTTCTTTTTATCAGGTAACACCTCATAATTAGGTTCGAAATCATTATCAACATCAATTGCAACGCCCTTTTTAGCCAAATCCCTAACGTGCCCATAACTAGACTTTACCGTAAATCCTTTACCTAAAAAACCTTCAATTGTTTTTGCCTTTGCTGGCGACTCCACTATTACCAAATCCATATATACGGAACTTTAAATCATCTATCTATTTATCGGACAGGCTGCAAATTAAACAATTTAAAAATGAGATAAACAAACACGAAAGTCATACAAACTGCATTTTAACCTGATTTTCAATATGTTAAAATATCATATTATATTTTGTCTGCCACTATGTCACATAATCCGTTTTAATTAATTTCGCACCCTATTTTTAACAGATAACAAACAATGGAAGATATCCTCACTCAAAATAAAATCATAGATGAAACACGTCAAGGCGATGCCACTATGATTGCAAACAACAAAACTGGGAGTAAAAAGAAAATGTACATTGAGAACTACGGTTGTCAAATGAACTTTTCCGATAGCGAAATTGTAGCGGCTATCCTTACCAAAGAAGGATACGAAACTACGTCTGAAGAAAAAGAAGCTGATTTAATTTTAGTGAACACATGCTCTATCCGTGAAAATGCGGAAACCAGAGTAATGAAACGTTTAACTCAGTTTAAAAACACAAAAAAACAAAAACCAGGGTTAGTAATTGGCGTATTAGGCTGTATGGCTGAACGAATGCGTGAAACCTTATTAGACAAAGAAAAACTTGTTGACATTGTTGCTGGTCCGGATGCTTACAGAGACTTACCTGGATTAATTGAAGAAGCCACCGAAGGCAGAAAAGCGGTAAACGTTTTACTATCGAGAGAGGAAACTTACGCAGAAATAAGTCCGATTAGACTTAGCTCAAACGGAGTTACTGCTTTTATCTCCATTATGAGAGGTTGTGATAATATGTGTTCCTTTTGCGTTGTTCCTTTTACACGAGGAAGAGAACGAAGCAGAAACCCAGAAACGATTGTAAGAGAAGCGCATGAGCTTTTTGAACAAGGATATCGTGAAGTAACCTTATTAGGCCAAAATGTAGATTCATTTCGTTGGAATATGTCCAGTAAGGGTGTTATTAAAGATGAAACACAACCAACGGTAAACTTCGCGGGGTTAATGGATATGGTTGCTGAAGTATCTCCTCTTCTAAGAATTCGATTCTCTACGTCACATCCTAAGGATATGACTAATGATGTACTGCATGTTATGGCTAAACACCCTAATATTTGTAAATATATTCACTTGCCTGTTCAATCTGGAAACTCAGACATCTTAGATAAAATGAACAGAGGTTATACGCGTGAATGGTATTTAGAAAGAATTGCTTCTATTCACCGTATTATGCCGACTTGTGCTATTTCCACGGACATTATTGCGGGGTTTTGTAGTGAAACAGAAGAACAACATCAAGACACTGTTTCTTTAATGAATGAGGTTGTTTATGATTTTGCATTTATGTTCAAGTATTCTGAAAGACCAAGAACATTGGCGGAACGAAAATATGAGGATGATGTAAAAGAGGAAGATAAATCACGTAGACTAGCTGAGATTATTGAAATCCAACAAAAAAGTTCTTTAATTAAAAACAAAGAGCATGTAGGTCACACTTTTGAGGTGCTAGTTGAAGGACTTTCAAAAAGATCAGACCAACAAGTATTTGGGAGAACTACACAAAATGCGGTAGTGATTTTCGATAAGCATGAACTTAAACCAGGTGATTACGTAAACGTAAAAATCACGGAATGTTCCTCAGCAACTTTAAAAGGTGTAGTGGTAAAATAAGTAGAATATGGATATTCTTTCAGCAAAACAACGATTTGGTATCATTGGAAACAATGAGATTTTAAATAGAGCAATTGAAACAGCTATTCGTGTGGCTCCAACTACTCTTAGTGTTTTAGTCACTGGAGAAAGTGGTGTTGGGAAAGAAAATATTCCGCAGATAATTCATGCCTACGGTCAAAACAAGCACAATAAATATGTGGCTGTCAACTGTGGAGCCATTCCAGAAGGAACAATTGATTCCGAGTTGTTTGGTCATGTAAAAGGCTCGTTTACGGGAGCTCACGCGGAACGCAAAGGATATTTTGAAGAAGCAGATGGTGGAACCATTTTTTTAGATGAAATTGGTGAACTACCTAAAGCCACTCAAGCAAAACTCCTTAGAATATTAGAATCTGGAGAATACATTAAGGTAGGTTCCTCAAAGGTTTTAAAAACCAGCGTAAGAATTGTAGCGGCAACAAATGTGAACATTGAACATGCTATTAAAGAAGGTAAGTTTAGAGAAGATCTTTATTACCGATTAAATACCGTTCCCATTTTATTACCTTCACTTCGTAAACGAGGTGACGATATTTACCTGCTTTTTAGAAAATTTGCAACAGATTTTGCGGAGAAATATAGAATGCCTGTCATTCGTTTATCAGAAGATGCGAAGCACGTAATTCAAAACTATTATTGGCCAGGAAACGTTAGGCAATTAAAGAATATTACAGAGCAACTTTCCATATTAGAAACGAAGCGTAATGTAGAAGCTGAAACTTTGTTGGCATATTTACCTAATTATACAGAGAGCAAACTTCCAGTATTAGCAAATACCGAACCGGCAGAAAATTTAACCGAACGGGAAATGCTTTACAAAGTTCTTATTGATATGAGAGCGGAAGTCGACATGCTTAAAAATGCAGTAAATACATTAGCAAAAGGTCAAGGAGTTTCTCCTTCCTCGTTCAAAACTGAATCAGAAAATAAGTTTTCTGAAACGGGACAAGAACTCACAGTTACTGGTTCAAATTTACCAGTAGCTCAAGTTCAATACCAAGGTTACCAAAGCGAGCAGTATCAAACACACGAAGAAGTGGAAGAGTCCTTGTCGTTAGAAGCTAACGAAAAAGACTTAATTGAAAAAGCATTAGAAAAACACCGTGGTAAACGAAAATACGCTGCTCAAGACTTGGGCATTTCTGAACGGACATTGTATAGAAAAATTAAAGAATACGATTTAAATTAATGAGAAATCTAGTACTATTATCCATTATAGCGATACTGTTTACGGCATGTACCGCAAGTTACAGTTTTACTGGAACCTCTGTAGGAGAAGCCAAAACAATTTCTATTGAAACTATTTCAAATCGTGCCCCTCTTACTCCTCCAGCATACACGCAAACTTTTACCGAAGGATTAAAGGAACTATTTTTACGTCAAACAAGTTTAGATTTGGTAAAGACGAATGGTGATTTGCAAATATCAGGTCACATTGAGCGATATGCATCTGGCCCAATTGCAACTACTGGAAACGAAACGACATCACAAAACAGATTGACTGTCCAAGTTCAAATTAAATTTGTCAATAAACTAGACCCATCTCAAAATTTTGATAAACCATTCACGCGTTTTGAAGACTATTCTTCTTCGCAAAGTTTGAGTTCTATTCAAGATGATTTATTCTTGTCTATAACGGATCAACTCGCACAAGATATTATTCAGGCTTCAATAGGAAACTGGTAAATGAATACAGAAAAACTTATAGCGTTAGTTCAAAATCCATTATTACTAAAGGATGTAGAGCTTATTGAATTAGAAAAACTGGTAGAGGTCTACTCTCACTTTTCTGTCGCTAGAGTTTTACTAACCAAAAAGATGCAACAAACACAGCATCTTCTACTAAAAAAAGAAATCAAAAAAACAGCTGTTTCAGTCCCTAATCGCAAGCTTTTATACGAATTCCTTTACCATAAGGGTTTGCGGAAAAACATAGTGAAATCGGAAGAAATTGCAACTAGTAAAGCGTATCCAGAAGAAACTGGTAAAGCTCTAGAGTCAGAATTGGCTCCTGAAGAAACTGTTTCCACGTTTTCCAAACCAGTTGAAATTGAAGCTACCGCCCAGCCAGTGTCCAGCTTTTCAAAACCTATTAATCTAAAAGATTTCGGTAAAAAGAAAGCAAGTGATATTGACATTTTAGAACAGCAAATTATTGGTCAAACGATTGAACATGTATTGTCTTTAGAGATTGAAGCGCAAAACGAAATATTACCAGTTAAAGAAAATTCAAAACCAATTTCGGACAATAAATCACAAAAATTTTCAGACTGGCTGAACATTTTAGACCACGATAGGCTGAAAACTTGGAGAGAAAACCCGGAAGAAGAAAAAATTTCTGCGGTAAATGAAGCGGATATTATTAATTCTTTTCTACAAAAAGATATTAATATTATTTCCCCTTCTAATAATGAAATTGAGTACTCTCCTTCTAACCTAGCACGGCTTAGCTTGGTGGATGACGAAGACTTTGTGACCGAAACTTTAGCAAATATTTATGCCGAACAAGGGAACCTTCAGAAAGCTTTAACAGCATATAAAAAATTGTTATTGAAATATCCAGAAAAAAAGACTTACTTTGCCGCCCGAATTGAGAAAATAGAAAAGGATTTAAAATAAATTAGAATGAACTTTATTACAGTATTAATTATCATCGTTGGAGTCTTATTAGGACTAGTTGTATTAATTCAAAATCCTAAAGGTGGCGGTTTAGCTTCTGGCTTTAGTGGCGCTAATCAATTTGGTGGTGTTCAAAGAACAAACGATTTTCTTGACAAGTCAACTTGGACTTTAGTAATCGCTTTATTCGTGTTAAGCGTATTTTCATCATCTCTTACAAGTACTGTTTCTACGGTATCTGAAGATGGAACTACAGAATTTCAAGAATTAGTAGAAGATGAAGCAGGTCAGCAAGCTCCAATAGCTCCAGCTGTACCAGAGTAATTATAAAAACATTATTTAAATGTCAGCTTGTCACACAGGCTGACATTTTTTTTGCCCGAAAATTTGATTTTCTGCCAATTTTAGGACGAAAACCTATTGGCATAATAAGTGACTAAATCCAATTCAAGTATTAATACAACAACTTTAAAATATAAAACGATGTCGAAATTAAATATCCAACCACTTGCTGATAGAGTGGTTATTGAAGCTGCACCAGCCGTTGAAAAAACTGCTAGCGGAATCATTATTCCAGATACAGCAAAAGAAAAACCACAACAAGGAACAGTGGTTGCCGTAGGTAATGGACTAAAAGATGAGCCGATGACTGTAAAAGTTGGTGATGTTGTTCTTTACGGGAAATACTCTGGAACTGAAATCTCAATTGATGGAGGGGAATACCTTATCATGAAGGAAGCTGATGTTTACGCAATTGTTTAATTAACGATAAAAAAAGAAAAAGATGGCAAAGCAAATTTTGTTTGATATAGAAGCTAGAGACCGGTTAAAAGCTGGAGTTGATAAATTAGCTAATGCGGTAAAAGTAACCCTTGGACCAAAAGGAAGAAATGTAATTATCGATCGTAAATTCGGTTCTCCACATGTAACTAAAGATGGTGTTTCTGTAGCTAAAGAAATTGAATTGAAAGACCCTGTAGAAAACATGGGCGCACAAATGGTAAAAGAAGTCGCTTCAAAAACAGCTGATTTAGCTGGTGACGGAACAACTACTGCTACTGTTTTAGCACAAGCAATGGTAACTACAGGTTTAAAAAACGTAGCTGCTGGAGCAAACCCAATGGATTTAAAGAGAGGAATTGATGCGGCTGTAAAAGTGGTTATTGAAAACCTTAAATCCCAAGCGATTGAAGTAGGTGATGACAACTCAAAAATTGAGCAAGTAGCAACCGTTTCTGCAAATAACGATACCGAAATTGGCTCTTTAATTGCGAAAGCAATGGCTAAGGTTAAGAAAGAAGGCGTTATCACTGTGGAAGAAGCAAAAGGCACCGATACTACTGTTGAAGTAGTAGAAGGAATGCAGTTTGACAGAGGGTATTTATCTCCTTATTTCGTTACCAATACGGAAAAAATGATTACTGAAATGGAAAACCCATTCATCTTAATTTTCGACAAGAAAGTTTCTACGATGAAAGATTTACTTCCAATTTTAGAAAAAACAGCACAAACCGGTAAAGGACTTGTAATTATCGCTGAAGATGTTGATGGAGAAGCATTGGCTACTTTAGTTGTAAACAGATTAAGAGGTAATCTTAAAATTGCTGCTGTTAAAGCACCCGGTTTTGGTGACAGACGTAAAGCGATGTTAGAAGATATAGCTATTCTTACTGGAGGAACTTTAATTTCTGAAGAGCAAGGTCGCAAGTTAGAAGATGCAACCATAGAAGACTTAGGAACGGCTTCAACCGTTACTATTGATAAGGACAACACTACCATTGTGGATGGTGCTGGGTCTGAAGAAGCAATTGTAAACAGAGTAAACCAAATCAAAGCTCAAATTGAGTCTACAACATCTGATTACGATAAAGAAAAACTTCAAGAACGTTTAGCTAAATTAGCTGGAGGTGTGGCAGTATTGTATATCGGTGCAGCTACTGAAGTAGAAATGAAAGAAAAGAAAGATCGTGTGGATGATGCTTTAGCAGCAACTCGTGCGGCTGTTGAAGAAGGTATTGTTGCCGGTGGTGGTGTTGCATTAGTTCGTGCCATTCAAGCAATCACATCTTTAAATGTTGAAAATGAAGATCAAGAAACCGGTGTTGCAATCGTAAGACGTTCTTTAGAAGAACCTTTACGTCAAATTGTAACAAACTCTGGTGAAGAAGGTGCTGTAGTGGTTCAAAAAGTTTTAGAAGGCAAAGGTGATTTTGGCTACAATGCACGTACAAATATGTACGAAGGCATGATGGATGCAGGAATTATCGATCCAACTAAAGTTACACGTATTGCCTTAGAAAACGCAGCTTCAATTGCAGGAATGCTTTTAACTACAGAAGTAGTGTTAGCTGACGAAGAAGATGAGAACATGCCTCCTATGCCTCCTATGGGTGGCGGTGGAATGCCAGGAATGATGTAGTTCGACTGCACTCAGCTGTCGGCCTTTAAAACTTCGATAAAAGCTCCGTGCAATAGTTCAACTACTCAAAGTTCAACAAGCTCCATTAATGAGCTATTGAATTCTTTGGCTTTTTGGAAAATAAAACATAAAAAAAAAGCCGCTCCAATGGAGCGGCTTTTTTTATGCTAATAATTTTTCGAATAATTTCTATTCCGATTTCGGTTTCTTAACCGTAAAGACTCTACTAATATTAAACCCTAATCTAATATCACCATTAGCCCAGTCGCCTGTATTTTGCGTCAAGAATTGTTGCTCATTCATACCCGCAGAGTTCGTTAAGAACAACTGAAACACGTGGCCTCCTGTTTCCAGGTCAACTCCCACAGAAAAAGAATAATCCACATACTGAGAAGCTAATTGATCAGGTAATACGTAATGAAACTCATACGTAACTGCAGCTCTTTTACTGAATTTTTGTCGTCCTCCAATTCCAATTACAAATACATCATTCTTTTCCGTTTTTGTTTCTACAAAATTTCGGTGAACCAATGATGGCATTAATTGCACGGTGGTACCTTCTGAAAACTTTCTACCTACAATTACTTGAAACGTATACCCCATTCTAGAAGTAAACAAATCTTGGCTTGGATTAGCTGCTTTCAAAGAGTTTATCATAACAGAAGAAAATAGTTGCAGCGTAACAGGCATATTTTTAGCTCCCGTACTTTGTCTTAAAATTTTCGCTTTAAAAAACCCATCATATGCCTTTTCATAAGTACTACGACCAACGCCTACCATTAACCAAGGTCTAAATCCATAATCAAAACCAATTCGAGTAATGGCATTATCTAAACCCCAAAATTCTTCTGCCCCAGAATTCATAGTTCCAAAACGGTGAGATATTCTTAAATCTAACACGCCTTCTGCCGTGTTTTCTAAAGAGATTGCATTAATAATTCTCGTTGATTTATAACTGGCTGAAGCGTATTCAATCAAGGTAGAGTCTTCTCCTAGATCATCTAACATATCCATATCATCTTGAGCGTAACTACTCAAGCTCACACTTAATACAACAGCAAATAGAAAAAATTTACGTATCATTTATCTAGTTTTATTTTTTGAATTATTTCTTTTCCTTAAAGTCCATTTTCATAGAAACTTCAAGCTCTTTTGCAATCTTTTCACGAACCACTCCAGGAATTTCAATCCCGTAATCTTCTGGATTTACATTGATTTTTGCTTCCCCAGTAATTACACCATTTTTCACCGTAAACGTACTCGTAGTAGTCACTTCATTAGTCACTCCATGAATGGTTAACTTACCTGTTATTTTAGCTGTAAACGTTCCATCTTTTGTAAAATCAAGATCACTTGCCCCTTCAATCACCCCTTTAAAGGTAGATTTTGGAAATTTTGCACTTTCAATATAATTCTCATTAAAATGCTCTTGCATTAATGCTTTCTCAAACTGAAATGACTTCATGGTAACCGAGAATTGAATCGCACCTGATTGTGAATCAAAAATGGCGGTTACTGTTTTATTATGCGCTTCAATATCTTCCATAGATGTAGAAGAAAAGAAAGAAATCTGACCTGATCTGGTAAAATATTTTTGTGCTTGTAGCCCAGAAACTAACATCATTAAAGCACCTACTAGTATTATTTTTTTCATGATTTTTTGTTTTATTATTTAATTACTGAACTATGGGCAATTACAACCCCCATATCATCTCCTCCGGTACAGTGACCCTTTATTTTAACACTCGCACCTACTTCCAATCCTTTTAATTGAGCTACATCATCAAAGTATACATTAACACCAAAAAAGTCATCACTCGATTGGAGTACAATAAACTCGCTTCCTGTTTCTGTTGACACTTCTAAGATAACACCCGAAATTTCGACAACCTTATCTAAGTATTTCACATTAGCTCCAGCTTCATCATCTACATAAGACTGAAATAAATCAATAGCAGTTACTATTTCTGTAGCTTCTTCTGCATTTATATCCCTATGCTCCTTGTTAAATTGCATATACGCAAATACACCTCCTAAGAGACCAAGAACTACTACCGAAACAATTATTTTCTTTAACATAATTAAATTTTTAGTTACTAATTTTGAGGTGCTCCATCTGCAATCCATTGTGTCAATTGACTTTGCTCACAAGAGCTTAGAGGACCAGCTGGAGGCATTGATTTCTCAATTAAAGCCCTAAACTCTATTCGAGTTAAATTATCCTTCACATCACTGTACGTTTCTAAGGTAGGTAATTGCGCACCGGCAGAATGACATCCTGATACGGAGCAATTATTACTAAAGATAGCTTTGATATTAGCATCATACGTTAAACCTGTTGTTTGGCATGCATTTGGATCTGTAGGGTACAATTCCGTACCGTTATCGTAATAACATGAAGAAACAGTAAGAGTAACAATGCCCAGTAGTAGTATTTTTTTCATAATTTAATTATCTAAAGCGCCTTCGGCCACCCAGTTTCTTATTTCGGAGATTTTACATGAAGAAAGTTTCGCAGTGTTATAGGGCATCGCAACATAACCTAAAAAATGTTCTATAGCGCCCAAGAGCTTTCCGCTGTCTACCTGTGCTTTAACATTCGTGTAATTTGAAAGGTCAAGGCCTCCTTCAGGACTCGCTCCTGAATGACACCCCACACAATTAACAGATAAAATTGGAACTATATTAGTTACATAGCTCATAGAAACAGTATCACATACTTGATTAGTGTCTGAACATTCAAAATTATAAGCCCCTTGATTAATCCATTTTTCAAGAATAGATTTAACAGAGTTTGATAATTGAGAAGAAGGTGGAGGTGGCATTTGGTCATCACCAGATTCACTTAACACTTCTATTAATTCAGAGCTACTTGCATTAAACGGAGTAACTCCAGCTGTTTTTATTACTTGCGAATAGGAAGATAAATCAACACCATGCTCTGCAGTAGATGCATCGTGACATTTGCTGGTTGCACAATTTGAATTTAAAATAGGTGCTATTTGAGTGGTATAATAGATAGTATCGGAATTACAATCACCCGTGAAAATTGGCACATTACTTTGATAAATCTCTGGTAACACAGGCTCATGTTCACAACTAGAAAAAGCAATTACGAATACCACAAAAAGCACAAAGCAAATTGCAATTGATTTTAGTTTATTCATGTTTTGGTTCAAATTGATGCCCAAATATAGTGGCAAAAAAGTTTAAGTAATAGACTAAACGCGATTTTATAGACACATTACATCAAACCCCGTGCTGTTCATCCTCTAAAATGTGATCCACATTCCAAATTACTCGTTTTACAAATGCATGCTTTCGCTCTTTGCAATTTTGCAATTCACAGATACCACAAGATTTTGGCAAACATGGTTCTGTATGAATAGAAGCCTCTATATCTTTATGAAAAACCTCATATAAGACCTGTTCTAATTTGTCTACCTCATCATGAGAATCTTTTAACGAATAATACCAAGGAAGCGTTAAATGGGCATCCATATGAATTTTTGCACCATATCGAACAATTCTAAAATTATGGATATCAACCCAAGCTGACCTACGTTGTGATTCTAAAACGTTTGCCACTTTTTCAATTTGCGCAGGGTCTGCTTCATCCATTATTCCAGCAACAGATTCCCTAATGATTTTGTATCCGGTAACCGCAATTAACAGCCCTAATAATGCTGCCAAAACATTATCTAACACATCTAAACCGGTAGCCCAAACAATACCCAATCCAATTAATAAACCTACCGTAGTATACCCATCAGAAATTAAGTGCTTTCCTCCTGCACGTAACTGAACCGAATTCACTTTTTCACCTTGCTTTACCATGGCATAACCCATCCCATAATTTACAAAACCCGCTAACGTTACTAGTCCTAACCCAAGGAAGTTAATGTTTACCTCTTCTGGAAAAAAGAAAGAGTATCCGGCCTTAACAATCATACTTGCACCAGCAATTAGAATTAAGCCTCCTTCAAAACCCGATGAAATAAATTCAACCTTCCCATGTCCGTAAGGATGGTTTTTATCACTTGGCAGCGTAGCATAATACAAGCTGAAAAGTCCGAACCCAGCTCCTAGTATATTTACAAAACCTTCTAAAGCATCGGTTAAAATAGCGTTTGAGTTGGTTATCAAATAAGCTGTAGACTTAATTCCAAAAAGCAATACTCCAATTATCAAAGCTATTCTTTGATACTTAATATTTACCTTATCTATTTTAAGTCTATTCTCACTCATACCATAAATCATGTCTCTAATATTCTGACGAAATAAGTATTTTTTATACTACCAATGCAATTTTTTAAATTAAATATGGTTATTAGGCTACATTTGCGACAATGACCGAAGTGAAACAGACAAAAATAAATATTTTCATGAAGCTTAGCCTTTACCTATTACTTTCTGTATTGGTTTCAATTACTGGGTACTCTCAAGTAAAATACTCGAATGAGTTTCTGAATATTGGAGTTGGGGCGCGCGCTTTAGGAATGTCTAACAGTGTAGTTTCTTCTACAGATGATGTTACTTCTGGATACTGGAACCCTGCAAACCTAGTTAACATAGACGATAAATTTCAAGCAGGAATGATGCATGCGAGTTATTTTGCAGGCATTTCCAACTATGATTTCGGTGCGGTAGCTATTCCAATTGAAAAAGGGGTAGTTGGTATTTCCGTCATTCGATTTGGAATCGATAACATTTTAAACACCATTAACTTTAAAGACCCTAACGGAAATTTCAATTACGATAGAATCACAAAATTCTCTACCGCAGACTATGCCTTTTTAGTGTCATATGCCCGTGAAACTTCTATTGAAGGATTAAGCGTTGGTGGAAATTTCAAAATTATTTACCGTCAAATTGGTGATTTTGCCAGTGCGTATGGTTTTGGTTTAGACGCTTCGGTTAACTATACCAAAAACAAATGGAAATTTGCGGTTATGGCCAGAGACATTACCACCACGGTAAATGCTTGGACATACACTTTAGATGATGCTACCAAAAAAGTTTTTGAAGAAACAAATAATGAGATTCCACAAAACGGAACGGAAATCACTCTTCCAAAATTACTGATTGGAGCCTCTAAGGAATTTACCATTAAAGAACAGTTTACTATTCTTCCTGAAATAAATTTCGACATGTATTTTGATGGCGAAAGACCGATGTTAATTAGTAGTAATACCATTAGTATTGACCCACACATGGGTATTGAATTTGGTTACAATCAATTTATTTACGTACGCGGAGGTATTGGGAATATTCAAAAACAACCTAGTATTAGCGGAGAGGGTGATGACTGGATGATTCAACCAAATTTTGGTGTAGGCTTACGTTTAGATGATTTGTTTGGAATAGGAAATGTGATATTGGATTACGCTTTAACGGCTATTGACCAAACTAATAGCTCCTTGTATTCTAATGTGTTTTCACTACGAATTGATATTGCTAATACGGAAAAGGAATAAAAGGTTACTACTCTAAGTGTTTAACTCTTCTGGTCAAATCTACAATCATTTCTAATTCGTATTTCGTATCCATTTCAAGGTAACTTTCTTTCATTCCTTTACGGAAACTATCAGCAGATTCTTTTGGTAATTTGCTACCTGCATTTTCCCACACCTCTTTAGATGGCCATTGCGCATATGCTACAAAACGCCCATTTTGGTCGCGATGAAGTTTAGACCCTAAACTCCCCTCATACGTATAAATTAATTGCGTTAAACCAATCCAATTTTCAATAAACTTCTTCTCTAAATCTGGCTCTACCTTGAATGTGTAAATAACTGAAAACATAAATTCATTTTTTGTACTGGAAAGATAATCAAAATCATGTTCTATTATTAATAGAAACTATCTTTGGCCTATAAATTCAAATCTGTGGGCATTCTTAAAAAAATTATTTACGCATTAAGTTCTGGTATTTTACTTTCGGTAGCGTGGCCATCTACGGGCTCCTTGTTTCCGTTACTTTTTATAGCCTTGGTACCCTTATTCCTTTTAGAAAGAGCTGTTTTTGACAGTCAGGTTTCCGGAAATAAAGAACGTCTCTTTCCGTATGTCTATTTAAGTTTATTCACTTTTAACCTTATTACCACCTGGTGGGTATACAACGCGACTCCTGAAGGAGGTGTAATTGCAGTAGTTTTAAATAGTTTATTTCCAGCTTTAGTTTTTCAACTAGCTCATTATTCAAGAAAAAAATTAGGCCATTTTAGAGGAGATTTAGCACTTGTTTTCTTTTGGATTGCATGGGAATATTTCCACATGGACTGGGATTTATCCTGGACTTGGCTAACCCTTGGCAACGGATTGGCAAGTGCACCAACTTACGCTCAATGGTATGAATACACCGGTGTTTTTGGTGGCTCTTTATGGATATTATTGAGTAACCTTTTTGTGGTTCATTGGTTAACGAAATCTAAAGAGCATAATTCTGCGTTTTACAAATTACCCGGTTTAATTTTCGGCATTAAATGGGCTTTTATTATCGCCATTCCAATCGCGTTTTCTCTCTATTTATTTTATGGATATGAAGAGATTGAAGCTCCCGTTGAAGTAGTCGCTGTTCAACCAAACATTGATCCGTATAATGAGAAGTTTGGAGGCCTTTCATCTCCAGATCAAGTACAAATGATGTTTGATTTAGCGGAACAAAAGGTGACAGAAAATACGGATTTTGTCATTTTTCCGGAAACAGCAATTCCCAAACCATTTGATGAAGATGTATTTGAAGACACTCCCGAATATGAAATTATCATTGCCTTCTGTCAAGAGCATCCCAATGCTCAAGTAATTATTGGCGCTTCTACCTTTGTGGTTTTTGGACCTGGAGATAAAGTGCCAGCTACCGCTAGAACTGCGGAAAGCGGAGTGATGTACGATTATTGCAATACCGCAATTTCCATATCAAACAGTAGAAACCCGCAATTTTACCACAAATCTAAGATGGTTCCGGGCGTAGAGAAAATTCCATTTCCCGCTTTGTTAATGCCTTTACAAGAGCAGATTTTTGACTTAGGCGGAACTATTGGAACCTTAGGAGGACAAAAGGAACGCGCAGTATTCTCTTCTCCAAGTGGTGTTTTAGCTGGACCAATTATTTGTTACGAATCTATTTATGGTGAGTTTGTAGGCGATTATGCTACCAAAGGCGCAGAAGTGTTATTTATAATCACAAATGACGGTTGGTGGAAAGATACTCCGGGTTACAAACAACATGCTCTTTACGCACAGCTCAGAGCCATTGAGCATAGACGAAGCATTGCTAGATCAGCAAATACTGGTATATCTTGTTTTATTAATCAGCGTGGCCAAACCACGCAGCAAACAGAATGGTGGGTTCCAGCTGTAATATCGGGAACAATTAACGCAAACAAAGAGATTACTTTCTACTCCGAATATGGCGATATATTAGGCCGATTGTCTTTAGCTTTTGGCGGGTTACTTTTAGTTTTAGCCATTGCAAAAGGGTTAATTAATAAGGATTAAACGCTATGAAGTTTAGGACAGAAATACCGTTAAATGAACATCATTCAAAGCTAAACTACCACGATGAAGTTTTGTTTCTGGGTTCTTGTTTTTCCGTTCATATTCATAACAAAATGAAAGGATTGAAGTTTAACTCAATGTCTAATTCATTCGGAATAGTTTACAATCCTTTATCGTTGAGTTCTCAACTTCTTAGAACAGTTGAAAATAAATCATTTACTGAAAAGGATTTACATTTTAATAATGAACGTTGGTTTAGCTTCAATCACCATAGTGATTTTTCTTTTAGTGATAAAACCGAATGTCTAAACGCTATTAACCTCCGTTTAAACCAAGGGCATCAACAATTAAAATCTGCGAAATTTTTATTCATCACCCTAGGAAGTAGTTGGGTGTATTACCGAAACGAGGATAATGAAATTGTAAGCAACTGCCATAAAATTCCAGCAAAAGAGTTTACCAAGTTTTTGGCTGATCCAGCAGATATGGTAGAACAACTCTCTTACGCTATTTCTGAATTAAAAAAAATAAACCCCACTATTTCTACTGTTTTCAGCGTATCACCCGTCCGTCATTTAGCAGATGGTTTTTTTGAAAACCAGGTAAGTAAAGGAAGACTATTTGATGTAATTCATCAACTTAAAGCGCAAGACAACACTATTTCTTACTTTCCATCGTATGAGTTTTTAATGGATGATTTACGTGACTATCGTTTCTACAAATCAGATTTATTACACCCATCTAATGAGGCTGTCCAATATATTTGGGAACGTTTTGTAGCCACTTACTTTTCAAGTACAACGATAGAAACTATGGGTAAGGTAGAAAAGATATTACAAGCCACAAATCATAGACCTTTCAATCCAAATTCTGCGGCACATCAAAAGTTTATTGTCAAAACCATTTCCAGTATGGAAAACCTTAAAACGGCAATTTTTGGTGGATTTGAAGAAGAAATGAAAAAGTTGAAATAGAGCCGACTAGTCCACTACCTTAATATTCATAATTACATCTTCGAGCGGTCTGCTATTTCTATCTACCGGAACAAGGGCAATAGAATCAAGAACATCCCAACCTTCAACCAGCTCTCCAAAAACAGTGTATGAATTATCTAAATGAGGCGTTCCCCCAACAGTAGAGTAAATTTCAACTTGCTCTTCAGAATACTTATATTTCGCCATTCGCTCATCAATTATAGGATTCGCTTTATTCATAATATCTGAACTAGTTAGCCTATCC
>CAXMPG010000158.1:0-19531 GCA_964195485.1 uncultured Desulfobacterales bacterium | reverse complement strand
AATGCAATTATTTAGGGTGAATTACATAATATCTGATAAATAATATAGGAGTTAACCCTACTTAAAGGACCTATAATTACTAATACGGGTCAATATCAATATAAACTTGAACCGAACCGTATTCTTTGTTCATTCTAAAAGAATAGATGTTTTCTACTAACAGGGTTTTCACCTTATTAATAGAGGCCACATCTTCAATTTTAATAAACAGTTGATTTATATATCTATTCCTTACTCTAGGCACACCCGGAAATTCAGGACCTAAAACTCTACTTCCAAAAGAGGTTCTTAAAATATTTGTGAAAAAATCAGCGGCATCAATCAGTTTTTCTCGATTAGCATGTTTTAAGTTTAGCTTAATCAATTTATGGAATGGTGGGTACTCGAACTCCTCACGCAAAGCGAGTTCTCTTTTATACATCCCCTCATAATCGTGATTAATAACCTGCTGAATTATGGGATGTTCAGGTTGAAACGTTTGAATTATTACCAATCCTTGTTTTGAACTACGTCCTGCCCTACCAGCTACTTGTGACATTAATTGATAACTACGTTCGTGCGCTCTGAAATCTTGAAAGTTTAATGATTGATCAGCATTAAGCACTCCAACCAAGCTAACGTTCTCAAAATCCAATCCTTTAGTTACCATTTGGGTTCCTACCAAGATATCAATTTTCTTATCTTCAAAATCAGAGATAATATTTTGATAGGCATTTTTAGTCCGTGTGGTTTCTAAATCCATACGTCCAATTTTTGCATCTGGAAACATTAAAGAAATGTCCTCTTCAATTTTCTCGGTACCGAAACCATTTAATTCTACTTCATGTGAACCACAGGCATCACACTTCTTTACCACGTGACGTTCATATCCGCAGTAGTGACATTTTAAGCGATGTAAGTATTTGTGATACGTTAATCCTACATCACAACGCGTGCAATAAGGGGTCCAACCACACGTTTTACACGCTATATAAGGAGAGAATCCTCTTCGGTTTTGAAATAGGATTATTTGTTCCTTATTATCCAATGCATTTTTTATCTCTTCCATTAACTTAAAAGAGAAATGACCCTGCATTTGTTTTTTCTTATTTGCTTGGGCTAAATCGGAAATTACAATTTTCGGCATTTTCACGCCTCCATACCGCTGAGTAAGTTTTACCAATCCATATTTACCGGTTTCTGTGTTATGCATGGTCTCTAGCGCAGGAGTTGCAGAACCCATAAGCACTTTTGCACCAAACATTTTTGCTAAAACTACTGCCGAATCACGTGCATGATATCTAGGAGAAGGCTCAAACTGCTTAAAACTAGAATCGTGTTCCTCATCTATAATGACTAAACCTAAATTATCAAAAGGTAAGAATAACGAAGAACGAGCTCCTAGTAAAATATCATACGGACTCTCGCTTAATTGTTTATTCCAAATCTCCACGCGCTCATTTGGATTAAAACGAGAATGATACACGCCTACTTTGTCGCCAAAAAACTTTCTTAACCTACTTATTATTTGCGTGGTTAATGCAATCTCAGGTAATAGGTATAATACCTGTTGTTTTTTAGCAATTACTTCTTCAATCAGCTTTACATAAATCTCTGTTTTACCAGATGACGTCACCCCATGAAGTAAAACCACATCCTTTTTTTCAAAGGACTCTTTTATTTGCGTAAGCGCTCCATCTTGAGCCTCATTTAAAATAACCTCTTTATCCTTTTCATTATCAAAATTGCCAATTCTACCAATAATAACTTCTTCTACATCAAATATTCCTTTAGTGGTTAAAGTCTTTAATTGGGTACTGGATGCATTACTAGCTTCTAACAGTATTTTTTGTTTTACGGCAGATTCCGTACCGCTAAACATTTGACTTAATTCAATGTACTTCATCAAAATAGCCAATTGCTTTGGGGCATTACTCAATTCGTCAAACAAGGGTCGCATCGCTTCTTCTCCGTGATACGAAGGAGAAAGCTTAATGTATTTTTCTTTTTTTGGTTTAAACTTCGTTTTGATTTCCTCTAGAACAACAATTACGTTTCGTTCTAAAAGCATCTTTATTATCGGGTAAACCGTTTTCTTATTTAGAATCTTAGATATCTCTCCTAACGATAAAACTTGGTTAATCTCTAATGCTTCAAACACCAAATACTCCTCATCAGTAAGGATTGTTGAATCTACCTCAAATTCTGAATTCAAAAGAATTTGTGTTTCGCTACTCAGTTTTAATCCACTAGGTAAGGCGGCACTCATTACATCGCCTGGATGACACATGTAATAGGTTTTTATCCAATTCCAGAATTTTATTTGATGCTCTTTGACAATTGGCACTTCATCCAGTACCATTTGAATATCTTTAGCTTGATAGTTTTTTGGCGCTACTTCGTGAATTTCAGAAATAATAGCGCTGTACAATTTAGATTTACCAAATTGCACCACTACTCGATGTCCTATTCCAATATCAGGTACTAAATCTTGTGGTACGTGATACGTAAATAAGTTTGGGACTGCCAATGGCAGAATAACATCAATATATGTTTCAGGAAATAACAAATTTCAGAACTGGCGCTATAATTAAATGATAGAAGTTTATTTAAAAAACTTCAATAAAAATGAAGGTAAGTATCTGGCGGCATAAACTTGAGCCAAATTTTGACTTTCTTCTATTACGCTAGCCTTTATCTTTTCGGGAGAAAGGTTCATTTGTAACTGAATTATACTCGCTTTAAATTCCAAACGCTTTAATTCCATTTGGTATTTTTTTTCTAATTTCAGCCTTCTTAAATCTTCCACAGATTTTATATCAGTAATAAGCTTAACTCTTTTGCCAACCATATCTATTCTGATTTAAAACTATTAATATCCTCTTCCAAATCCTTGTTCTCCAAGCCTAAATCATGTGCAGTATCCTCAATGGTTTCTGTTAATGCCGCAATTATTGGATTAATTATCCAAGGCTCTTTGTTTTTCCAAACAATAAATCCACCCATCCCGTACAGTAGACCAACTAACAAATAACCAATGGATATTTGCTCAAATATCTCCCCTAAAAACTCGGCTAAGGCAAATGAGCCAAAGAAAATGACCATAAATGCCGTAAATCCAGCAATTACATTTCCAACCGTTTTAGTTAAAAGAAAAATCATTTTGTCAAAAGCCACAATTTGATAATAGTCCAAATGGGCATTTACCAAGTCAATAATTTTATTGGCTGATTCTCTTATGGATTCAGAAATCTTAAGAAACGACATATTGTTATTCTAAAATTATATTACCGGTAATTATGCTGTAGCACTTGAAACCTTATCCTTCAGGTCATTTGCTGCATCAGCAACCTTATCAGACATCTCATGGGCTTTATCCTTAATTCCAGATTCGTCTACCTTCGTTTTTAACTCATCGGTTAAATCTGATATTTTAGACTTTAACTTTTCAATTTCAATATCGTATTGGTCACTTAACTCATCACCAATTTCTCCGGCTTTTTGTTTGATTTTTTCGCGTGTTTTATCTCCCATTTCTGGTGCAAATAAAACTCCTGCTACAACACCTGCCGCAAACCCAGCGGTTAAAGTGACTAATAATTTACTCATGTCGTTCATAGCGTATGATTTTAATTGAATAACAAATTTACGACTTTCAACTGACCTGACCGACACCTCTTAATGATGTGTAAATTAAAATGAAGGAATAACAACATTAAAGTGTCAATAAAAAAACTTTTAGACCAAACTAAATTCTTTTTATTAGATACTTTTGCTACCATAAAATTATTGAATATGCTGTCTTTCACCGAAGAAAATTACTTAAAAACTATCTTCTCTATTATCGAAGATAATAAAGGTACCGCTTCTACTAATGAAATTGCGGAGAAGATTAAAACCAAAGCTCCTACCGTTACAGATATGCTTAAGAGGCTGTCTTCGAAAGATTTAATTATTTACAAGCCGTATCAAGGTGTTCAGTTTACCGATAAAGGATTAGGAGTTGCCGTTATTTTGGTACGAAAACACCGAATCTGGGAAACCTTTTTAGTAAAGAAATTAGGTTTTGGATGGGGGGAAGTTCACGACATTGCGGAAGAGTTAGAACATGTAAAAAGTATTGACCTCATTAATAAATTGGATGAATTCTTAGGCTTTCCTAAGAACGACCCGCATGGTGACCCAATTCCTGATAAAAATGGCATTTTAGAATATCATAAGGATATAACAATATCAAACCTTGGGTTAAATCATTTTGGATTAATTGTAGGACTTAAAGATACCTCCCCTGATTTTTTAAATTACTTAGTTAAATCAGGACTTACTCTTGGTCAGTCTGTTGGTATTAAGGAGATTAATGACTACGATGGCTCGATAGACATTATTGTTGGTTCAAATAATAAACTAACCGTATCCAATATTGTGGCACAAAATATATTTATAAAAAAACTATCTAGATAACGGATGTCTGACAATATTGTAATAAAGAATAAGAAAGCTTCGCACGAGTACGAATTTTTAGAGAAATTCACTGCTGGAATGGTTCTTCAGGGAACGGAGATTAAATCCATCAGACAAGGGAAAGCGAGTATTATGGAAGCCTTTTGCCGGTTTGCTAATGGAGAGCTTTTTATTTACAATATGCATATTACAGAATACGACAAAGGTGGTTTTGTAAATCATGAACCAGGTAGAACCCGAAAGCTACTTCTGAATAAAGGGGAAATGAAACGCTTAGAAAAAAAGCTAAAAGACCAAGGTCTTACTATTATCCCTACACGATTATTTGTTTCTCAAAGTGGTTACGCTAAAATTAACATTGCATTGTCAAAGGGCAAGAAACTGTTTGACAAACGTGAGTCTTTAAAACAAAACGACAGTAAAAGAGACATTGACCGTGCCATGAAAAGGTAGGTAAGTTTTACCTCTTCACAAATCAAGGTTCACACCTAACCCACTAATTAACAAACCATAAATAGCCATTTTAACGCTATTGCATTTTAGGTTAGTGTTTATTAACTTGCGGTAAATTTACATACCATACTAGAATGAAAAAATTACTGTTTATTGCCGCTCTTATTACTGCAGTCACCGTAACCGCCCAAGAGACTTTTAATGTAGAAATTGAGCCTTTAACCATTACCAACGCTCCAGGCTTACACTCCTTTGCCTATGGAAAAACAAGTGATAATAAATGGGTTTTAGTGGGTGGCCGCACGGATGGCTTACACCAGCGTCAACCATTTGCTGCTTTTGGAGAAAATGATAATAATAAAGAAGTATTTGTAATTGACCCAGCCAACAACCAAGTATGGAGTGCTGATCTAAGTGTATTACCCTCTTCGGTTTATGAGCAATTACAATCAACTAATCAAGAGTTTATTCAACGAAACAATACATTATACGTTTTTGGGGGATATGGATATAGCACATCGAATTCTGACCATATTACCTATCCGTATATTACGGCTATTGATATTGACGGTATAGCTAGTGCGGTAATTGCGGGTTCTGCTATTACTTCTCATTTTAGACAAATCATGAATCAAAACATGGCCCTTACAGGTGGCCAAATTGGATATTTAGATTCTACGTTCTTTTTATGTGGAGGCCAAAAATTCACCGGTAGATATAACCCAATGGGTGGAGCCACTTATGTTCAGGTTTACGGGAACTCTATCAGAGAGTTTGAACTAATAGATGACGGGACAAACCTTTCGATGGCTAATTATAGCCAAACCAATGACCCTACCCATTTGCATAAGAGAGACTATAACATGAGTCCTCAAATTTTCCCGAATGGCGACCATGGGTTTACCATGTGGAGTGGTGTTTTTGATGCAAACGATTTACCTTACTTATATCCAGTAGATGTAACTGCTGCAGGTCACACTGCTATTACGGGTTTCAATCAATACTTAAGTCAGTATCACAGTGCTAAGCTTCCTATTTATGATGCCGACAGTAATGCAATGCATACGGTTTTCTTTGGCGGCATGAGTCAGTATACCATGGATAATACCGGGAATTTAGTACAAGATGATAATGTGCCATTTGTTAAAACCATTAGTATGGTTACGAGATTTAGCGATGGTTCTATGGTAGAAACAAATTTGGATATTGAAATGCCAACGTTAGTGGGTTCAGGTGCTGAATTTATTCCAGTAACAGATGCCAACCTTTATTTAGAGAAAGAGATTTTAAACATTAATGATGTGCCGAATTCAAGAACGCTAGTAGGTTATATTTATGGAGGGATTGAAAGTTCACAACCAAATATTTTCTTTTCAAATAATGGAACACAAAGTTCTGCAAGTAGTTTGATTTTTAAGGTATACATTAACAAAGTAACCGTAGGCACGCAAAACATTGACTTAAATGGTGACAATATGTATAACCTTTCGGTTTTTCCAAATCCGGTATCTGACCTAGTGAATGTTGCTTATTTTGTTCCTAACTTAAACAACCACTCTTTAACGGTTTTTGATGTTACCGGTAACGAAATCTTTAAAATGGAGCTTCCTAAAAGCATTGGAAGACACAATAATAATTTAGACTTTTCTGCCTACCCCTCGGGAACATTTATCATCAAAATTGTGGGTGGCAGCTACTCAACCGTTCAGAAAGTAATTAAAAACTAAGCCACACCGACTACTACGCAAAGGAAAGTGATATTTTCGGATGCTCACGGCTCGTTGTTATTAATATGATTTCCGATAGGTTATTAAGAGCTTTTTGAGAGTACTTTTGCAGCCGCAATTAAAATGGTAATATGAGTAGGAAAGTCGTAAAATTTAATACAGCCCATCAACCAGAATTTTTCTCTGTACTTCGAAAAAGAGTTAATCAACATTTTGAAGATAACGGAATTTCAAAAATGGCGAATACTGAAATGGTCTTAAAGACGATTTTCATGATTCTCTTATACTTTGTTCCAATGGCATTAATGTTTACCCAAACGGTTACTGGTCTTTGGCCTATAATGGGTTTATGGGCAATTATGGGATTAGGTATGGCAGGAATTGGCTTATCTATTATGCATGATGCTAACCACGGAGCTTATTCTAAAAACAAAAATGTAAATTTAGCATTAGGGTTTTTAATTAACTTCCTTGGCGCATATCACGCCAATTGGATCATTCAGCATAATGTATTGCATCACTCTTTCACTAATATTGACCAGTTTGATGAAGATATTGGAAACCCAGTGATGCGTTTTACTCCCGACCAACAATGGAAACCCGTATTTAGATTCCAAGCTTTTTATGCGCCATTCATGTATTCTATAATGACGTTATATTGGTTTCTAAGTAAGGATTTTGAACGAATTTACAGATACCACAAAGCAGACCTTTTAAGAACGCAAGGCTTAACACTTAGGTCAGCGCTATTAACCGCTGGGTTTCACAAGCTCTGGTATGCAAGTTTAACATTGGTTCTGCCGCTAATAGTGGTAGATTTACCATGGTGGCAAACTATTTTAGGGTTTCTTTTAATGCATGCCATTACAGGAATTTCACTTGCATTAATTTTTCAACCCGCTCACGTAGTAGAAGGAACAGAATTCTTTGATGTTAGTAAAACCGGTACGGTTGAAAATAATTGGGCTATTCACCAATTAAAAACAACTTCAAACTTTGCACATGGTGCTAAAATATTCTCCTGGTTTGTGGGTGGATTAAACCATCAAGTAGAGCATCATTTGTTTCCGAAAATTTGTCATGTTCATTATAAAGACATCGCGAAAATTGTAGAAAAAACGGCATTAGAGTATAACGTTCCTTACCATAATCACAAAACATTTTTTGGAGCTGTAAAAAGTCATTTTATATTACTAAATCAATTGGGTACTGGGGCTTACGACAGAAACTTAGCGAAAGCTTAGGTTTATCAAATTCCAATCATCTTACTCAATTACAATTTTACCAGACTTCACAGAGGAAAGGTCATTTAACTTTATTTGATAAAAGTAAATCTCTTTTAGTTGTTTGCTCAAATCAATTGAAGTAACAAGTGAAGGGGTAGTATTGGAGTAAATTGTTTTGCCCAATACATCCATGATTTTTATGGCTGCATATTTTTTATCTGTTGAAATTAGAATTCTTCCCGTACTCGGATTAGGATATACGCTAACATTGATGGTGACTCCATTATAATTAGCAATACTATTTTGGTTTAGCACATTCCCTAATGAGTTGTTTTTCAAAACATACATATCTAGACCACCAGCACCAATACTATTGGTAATACCAGCGAAAACATGTCCATTATCTGAGAATTGTTGCACTGAGCTGAAGGCCTCTACTCCGGTTAAGCCATAATGTTTTGTCCACAAGGTATCTCCGTTATTATCCGTTTTTACCACAAACCCATCAAAGTCGCCATTACTAAATGTATTGGAACTCCCCGACAGGATATAACCATTATCATTAGTTAACCAAAGTCCGGTAGCGGTTTCCATATAATCGCCACCATAGGTATTTGTCCACAGTGAATCTCCGTTACTGTCTAGTTTTATAAGGTACATATTTGAGCCAAAATCGGTGTCATAACTATTTGTTCGACCTGCAATAAGGTAATTATTGGCGTTATCCTGACGAACAGAATAACCCGCATCATCCTTAGCGCCACCAAAGAAACGCCTCCATTGCTCATTACCTAAACTATCGGTTTTCACAATAAATACATCCTTATTTCTAGTAGAATCATAATAATTAATATAGTATGTTCCAGTTAATATATATCCCTTATCTGACGTTTGATGCACAGCGTATCCCTCACAAAATCCGGCTGATGTAGCCTCACTATATGCTCTCCGCCAGACTTTATGCCCCGTACTGTTAAGTTTTAGCAACAGCATACCAGAACCGGTCACACTTTGAAAACGCCTCGTAACAATTCAAACCCCACCGATTTCTTCCTCAGTAATAAATTCACTTTGGAATCATGTAAATATCAAATCTGGTTTTAGCCTATTAAATGATTGGCTTGTAAATAGAGATTCCTATTATTGTATTATCCTTCCGATCAATTAATAAACCAAATTCAATCATGAGATTATCTTTAATTTTGTTATTCATTGTAATGTCCCTAGATATAAACGCGCAGGAAACAAAGGTGGAGAAACTACCATTTGTTCGTGCAAATTATCAACGGGGAGGGGTTTTACAAACCAATGAGTTTTTGAAGGGTGAAAATGCCTCTGGTCAGCCTATTAAATCGTATCAGTCTATTGCGCTTGAGTTTGGGTTTCAAACCAATGGAGAAAAAAGCTGGCATCGCGCATGGGGAATGCCTTCTGTTGGATTCGGAATATACGGAGCTGCATTAGCTAATGAGGATGAATTAGGACATCCAGTAGCCATTTATGGTTTTTTTAATAATACTTTAAAACAATGGAATCGGTTTGGAATTCATTTTGAAGGTGGAGCTGGAATGACCTTTAATTGGAGACCATATGATGCAATTATTAATCCTGCTAATGTAGCTATTGGCTCATATAATACTGTTTATTTAGATTTCGGTTTAAAAGCCCAATGGATGTTAGCAGAACATCTTCAATTAGACTTGGCTTACACTTTTACACATTTTTCAAATGGGGCTACTACACTACCTAATATGGGAATTAACATGACTGGTCCTAAAGTTTCTGTTGCCTATCACTTTAAAGGAAACCAACCTGTCTTTAACAATACCACTCCTTCTGAGTTTACTAAAAAAAATGAATTTGTAGCTGACTTAAAGATCAGTACAAAACAAGTGAAATTTGATACATCCGTTACACAAATAAGTACTCAGTATTTAGGAATTAATTATCCAGTTTATGGGTTAGCTCTCGGGTATTTACGATATTCAACAGAAAAATGGAAGTATGGCGCAGGAATAGAGACTGCTTATGACGCCAGTGCCAGTGCGCAATTAGATGTAATTGACGGTCTATATAATCCCGTAGAAGTAGCTGGAAAATACTACTGGAACATGAGTGTTTACATATCCGGTCAAATGGCTCTTGGTAAAGTTTCCTTTTTTACAGATATTGGATATTATCTAATTCGAGAGGAAATTAAAGGTCAAACTCCTGATTTTTACCAACGTTTTGGTGCTAGATGGGATGTTTACAAGGGAATTCAAATTGGTGGTGCCCTTCGTGCCTATAATTTTGGAATTGCTGATTATATTGAATGGAGCATTGGGTATAAACTGAGTAGACCTACAAAAAAATAAATTCTTTAAAAGCTAATTCCCACTATAGTGTTTGATTTAGTCCTTGGGTATTTCTTCAATCAAAACAATAAATTACACTACCTCCAATAAATAAGGAATAATTATTTTACTCCTTAATCACTCTAACTATTTGGTTCTCTGTATCCGTATCTACATGAATTAAATAAACGCCATTAGGGTAATCAGATAAATCGATACGTAAACTTCCATCCATTACAGTAGGCATGAAATTAGTCACTTTATGACCAACTATATCTAAAACGGTAAGTGATACATTATTTACATCCAATACAGGAAGATAAACTATGCCATTTGTTGGGTTTGGATACGCTTGAATACTTAATGCATCCTTATTCAATTCATCTACTCCAGTAATAAAGAAATACGCCATCCCGAAATTTGGAATCCCAAATCCATTATCATCATCAGGGTTAGAGAATCTATCGGCACTTTCTTCAATAGCGTGAAATACTTCCATACTTTCATACGTACTTCGTGATTGCCACAAACAAGCTGCTGCACCAGCTAAAATTGGTCCCGAAAAGGATGTTCCGTTTATATAAATGGTAGAATCTAAACCCAAAGGCATTGGTACACCGCCACCTAAAGCCATTACATTTGGCTTAGTTCTTAAATCTGAAGAAGGTCCTCTAGAACTAAATCCGGTAACAATACTAGAATTATCCACTGCGCCAATAGCTAAAACGCTATCCCCATCTGCAGGAGCACCAATATAGTACCAAGAACCACCGCCTGAATTACCGGCACTGTTTACCACAATAATACCTTTAGAAGCTGCAATATCAGCTCCTATAGTTATAATAGTCGTATTCCCATCCAAATCAGCATAGGTATGATTTTTTGTAGAATCGTCAAATGTGGTATACCCTAAAGAGGTATTAAAAACATCTGCACCAACACTATCAGCAAACTCTGCACCCACTACCCAATTGTATTCTTCAATAATATTTTCGGTAGGCGCATCTTCGGTTCTTAATAACCAGTAACTCGCATCAGGAGCTGTTCCTACATAGGTTCCAGGCAAATTAGCTCCCATACAGTTCAATACCCATTTGCCATGCGTAGAATGGCTTAAATAATCAACGGGTTGTCCTAAAACGAAGTCCCAAGTTCCTAGAATTTGTCCGTTATTAAAAATAGGAGTCAAAACCTCTGTGGTATCAGCGCCTTTAAAACCCGCATCTAAAACAGCGATAACCATTCCGCCACCAGTAAACCCTAGATCATGCACGAAATCTATTCCTAACATTTCATTTTGAAGTGTAGCTAATCCATAATTAATTCCTTCTGAAACTATACTATTATCAATTTCATTCGCAGTAACTACCCCATTCACATTCATTTTGGCAGAAATCTTACCCAATAGTTCTGGTGATTCTACGCTTTCTGAATTCACAGAATCTACAAAAGGTAAATTCATGATTAAATCAAGACCAGCGGTATCTGTGGTTTGAATAATAATTCCATTTAACCAACGAGAGCTAATTAAGACATTTACATTCGCTACTTGTTGGACACCCGTAATGTATGTTGGATTAACGGGGAAGTCTTGAGAGGTAATCGCAATATTTTGTGCCGTTCTGCGATCAATAGCTCTTTGAGAGAGGTATGTTAATGGGGTATTTACAGAATAAGGTGTATTATCCTTATCGGTAAATTGAATCCAATATTTTGCTGGAGCAACCTGAGAAACGCCAATTTGTGCTACAATTAATAACAGAAGAACAACAGTCCAATTCTTAATTTGTTTTAATTCCCAATTCATAATGTTCCAGTTTATATTGCTTTCCATTTTCGTCATAATAAATCCAATCGCCATCTCGAACCGCATGTTTATACGCTCCTTTAATATTAATTATTCCCCCACGATAAGTTATTTGCATGCCATCCATTTGGCCATCTTTAAAACTACCTTCCGTCAATAATTCACCTTCACTGCTAAAGGTTTTACGGTAGCCATTCTCCACATCATCAATGAAGTAGGTTTCTCTAGAAACGCTTCCATTCAAGTTGTAGATAATTGATTCACCATTCTTTAGCCCATTAACGTAAATGTGCTTACTAGAAACAACCCCTTTACGATCGTAAAAACGCCAAACCCCTTCTTTTTTCTTACTCACATAGTATCCGAAAGCAGCCTTTTTACCATTAGAGTGAAAATGGGTTCCTATTACAGAATCTGAGGTGATGTATTCTAAAACAATAGTTACTGCACCCGTTTTATCATAGTACTTAAATTTTCCGTACGGGATGTCATCCTTAAATTGACCTTTGTATTGCACCTTTCCATTCGGTTTATTTTTAATCCAATACCCTTGTTTTTTACCTTGCTCATCTGTTTTGTTTTGCGCAATTACAGTGGTTGCAGAAAATGAAATAAGAACCACTAGTAATAGCCATCCTTTAGTTAATGCAGAAGAAAACAATTTAGTCATAGTATCTTTTTTATCCTTTAGTCAATTTCGTTTTTAATTCTCCAAAAAAGCCTATTCCATAGGCATATAATTGAATAAACGAAGTTGGAATACTTAATAACCCAATACCTATTGATTTATTTTGAATACTGGAATCAATAAATATAGCCACGTAATATAGGCTTATTACACCTAATCCTAAAAAAAATAATGGTTGGTAAACAACGAAGCTCAGCAACCAAACCCAAACAGCTACTACAAAAAATGCGGGTAATAAATGAACTGGCTTTAACTCAGAACTGTAAAATCGCCAAATATTAATTCTTGCTCTTCCAAAAAAGTGCAATTGCTTATAAAACTGGCTTAAACTCGTTCTTCTTTTATGATAAATGAAAGCATCTGGAATTAAAGCGGTTTTAAATCCATTATTTATAATTCGAATAGAGAATTCAATATCCTCTCCCATTCGCGTAATTACAAACCCACCTACTTTATCATAAACCACACGTGAAAGCCCCATATTAAAACTCCGTGGATGAAACTGGCCAACATGTTTTTCTCTACCTCTAATCCCTCCCGTAGTAAACAAAGAAGTCATAGAGTAACTAATGGCTTTTTGAATGGGAGAAAATGATTCATGGGCAGCATCCGGACCGCCAAAGGCATCGACATAGCTCGTATTCAAATAGTTTTCAACTGATTGGAAATAATGTGGCGGAATTATGGCGTCACTATCAAATATGACAAAATACTCGCCTTCAGCCATTTCAAATCCAACGTTACGGGCAAAACCTTGTCCTCCGTTTTCTATAAAATGGTATTGAATCTTTAATTTAGAATTATACTTTTCTACAATTGACTTAGCATCATGTACAGAGCCGTCCTCAATGATTACCACCTCAAAATTGGTATAGGACTGAAGCGTTAGTGATTCTAACAATTCTTCCACCTCATCAGGTCGATTGTATAACGGAATGATAGCAGAGTAAAACCGACTCATCAATTATTCAATATTTGAAGTTGCTTCAATTTGATATTTATTTCTATCGGATGAAGAACGAGATACCATTTCGCCTAAAAAACCAGCTAAAAACATTTGCGTACCCATTATCATCATTGCCAATGAAATATAGAACATCGCACTATCTGTTACTAATCGTAAACTTTCGTGGTTGTAGAGGTAATACACTTTTTCTAATCCTAGAAAACCAGCAATTAAAAACCCAAAGAAAAACATCATTGTACCAAAGAGCCCGAAAAAATGCATTGGTTTTTTTCCGTACTTAGTAACGAAAGTAATAGACAATAAATCTAAAAAGCCATTGATAAAACGTTCTAAACCAAATTTGGTTACTCCGTATTTACGTGGATAATGTTTAACTACTTTTTCGCCAATCTTAGTAAATCCACTACGTTTAGCAATTACTGGAATATAACGATGCATTTCACCGTAAACCTCAATAGAACGAACCACTTTCCCTTTATATGCTTTTAGTCCGCAGTTAAAATCGTTCAATTCAATACCCGAAAGTTTTCGTGTTGCCCAGTTAAATAACTTGGTAGGAACCGTTTTGGTAATTGGGTCATGTCGTTCTTTTTTCCAACCAGAAATCAAGTCGAACTTGTCTTTCATGATTAAATCATATAGCTCTGGAATTTCATCTGGGCTATCTTGTAAATCAGCATCCATAGTGATTACTACATCACCCAATGTTTCTTGAAACCCAATATGTAAAGCTCCTGATTTGCCGTAATTTCTACGAAATTTCATTCCTTTCATACTCGGATTCTCTTTGGAAATATTTTTTATAATATCCCAAGAAGTATCCGTACTCCCATCATCTATAAACAAAACTTCATAACTAAACTTATGGGCTTCCATAACCTTAGCAATCCAATTTGCTAATTCTTGTATTGATTCATCTTCATTAAAAAGAGGAATAACTACTGATATATCTAATTTCTCTAGCTTACTCATGAATTGTGTTAGCGGCATCCCCATCAAAAGGATTAGGATTAACTTTTTTTGTAATAGCAGCACCAATAACTGCTCCTATTGCACCAATTGCAACAGTTTTAAGGTAGGTGGTAAGAAACCCAACAAAGGTGTAAGCTTTATACATTTCTGTCTTTACCTCGCCCATTTGGTCATACATTTCGTCCATTTGGTTTTCGTCCATTCCAAGACCTTCTACCATGGCCATTGTTTTTTCAATCACTGCTTCCGCCATTTTACCTGGAAGTTCTGGGTCAATTACCGTAGCTAACATATGATTAAATAACAAAAACAAAAATGCCCCAAGAGCATAAACCACCATAATTGATTTGAATCCTTCGCTAACCGTCATATAGCCGCCTAAACTTGTTCTAACCTGAATACCCATATATACCATCAAACCTAGACCAACTAAAAGAGATAGCCCCATATTGTAATAACTCACCATTGCCTCAATACCCATTATATAGGTAATCATAAGGTAAATGATATTCACTACTCCGTAAATAAGTCCGTTTTTGATATAAAATTCTTTGTCTAGCATAGTATATATTTTCTTTAAATTGAGTGGTAGCAAATATATTCAAACGATAGCAATTTTCCGATTCCGTTTAATGTTATTACAGCAACGGTTTTATTCATTTTAAATACTGGATAATTTTTCAAAACAATTTTTTTACCTCAGCTAGAAATATACTTTTGAATCATCATATAAACGCATGAATAGATTACCATTACTGTTTTTTTTTATTGCCTTATTTACTTTGAATTCTGTCTTTTCACAAGATACTGATTCAAGTAAAAAAAAGGATAAAAGCCATATTTCATACCGTGTAGGATATGGTCATATGCGTGTAATTGCTACGAATGATTTTTTACGTACCAAAAACGTAGATGGCACCCCTATAACCCAAGGACGAAATATCTCTACCGAAATAATTTTTCAAACCTCTGGGAGTAAAGATTGGCATCAATTATATAATTATCCCAAGTTTGGATTTGGAATTCAGTATTTATGGTTTCCTCAAACCAGTGAAATTGGAAATCCTTTCGCTTTTTATGGAATATTTGAAGGTCCGATACATCGATGGAAAAAGGCCCAATTAGATTGGGGCTTTCATTTTGGAATGGCCTATGGCTGGAATCCTCAAAGCGCAACAAACCCTCATAACGTATTACTTGGGTCCAAAGGTTCTTTGTATGCCCATTTAGGAATAATTTACCATCAAAACATTACCAATCACTTAGGACTAGAAGCAAGTGTTGGCTTTAGCCATGCGAGTAATGGCGCGTTGAAAATGCCCAATTTCGGACTTAATTTATTTGACCCCAGATTGACTTTAACCTATAGTTTAAATTACGAGGACAAAGAATTTAAGAAGCGAGAGATAACCCCTTCTCAGACCAAAAATGAAGTTTCCTTGAGCTATGCGATAGGTACCAAACAAATTGATGTTTCTGGCTCAGACAGCGTAAGTGGAGCTTTATTTGAAAACACCAATTTCACCATTTATAATTTTGTACTGCTTTATCAACGTCAAATTTCATTACGGTCAAAAATTGGAGCTGGAATTGACTTTACCATGGACCCGTCTGACAATGCACACGGAATAGTAGTGGGTGATAAAAACGCAGTTTACCCTCCTACTTTTAGTGAAACCGCTAAATTGGCACTCGTTTTATCGTATGAACTGAATATTGGAAAATTATCATTAATACTCCAACCTGGGTTTTATGTTTATCGAACCACTCACGATCCTACGCCATTTTTTTACCAACGCGTTGGAACAAGATACGAGTTATACAAAGGGTTATACGCAGGAGCTTCGTTACGTGCGGTCAATTTTGGACAAGCAGATTGGGTAGAGTTTACCTTTGGCTACAAAGTGAAATTTTAACGCTACTTCATCTTTAACTTCCATATTTTATTCTCAAATACACAGCCAATAAAAAGCGTGTCATTATGAGCTACAGCTACACTAGAACCAGATAATTGACTCCCGTCATTTTCATATACTTTGGTAACTTCAAACTCATTTTTCACTTCTGTAATTTTAAAAACCTCTGAGGGAGAATTTACGGTAGAATCCTTCGAATGTTCTGAAAAAGTAAGTAATTTTGGATGTGCGGCTACCCATATAACATCATTTTCATCCACATCAATATTATCCACTCCTGTACCTAAATCAATTTTATCTTTCAAGATTAAGAGTCCGTTTGATTTCCTTCTATCCAAAACATACACCTCATGTCCAATAGTAGAAGAAACAAATAACCTAGAACCATCATTTGAAAGCTGAACCCCATTGGCATATACGAGTCCTTTTTGAGCTTTTTTAAATTTTTCGCCATTATAGTATAAAAGATACGAATAGGGCATTCGTAAATACTCTTCTACCGTTCTACCGTTATCTGAAGTATTACCGTGATCATTAGTAACATAAAATCTTCCAATTTCATCTCCAACCACATCATTCGGACTAGTCATTAAAGCGCCTGAGTACGATTCGATATGTGTTAAATAATTGGAGTCTATTTTAAATAATTCTACGGTACTGGATTCTACACCATGATTAACCGCATACAAATACTTCTCTCCATTCACGTCAAAAAGCGAAATTCCATGCGGATGAAACTCCCCTTGTAAGTCCGTTTTCATTCGAGTAGGAATACGCGTATTAGAATTAGATTTCAGTAAATAAACCCCATCCTTTTCACCGAAGCTACCTGATTTTTCTTGCCATCTATCGATAGCTGAAATGTAAATTAAATTATTCGCTCTATCCCATTCAATATCCTCTCCTCCCCAGATACCGCGGTAAACTTGCACTTCTGTACCATTGAATTCGTTACTTATCGATTTAAAAAATCCTGCTTGTAATAGGGTATCAAAAACGAAGTAAATGATTATAATTAAAATCATTCCTCCTACTTTTCTGCTTGTGGTCATTCTTTAATGTATAACTGCTTAAGAATACTAATTTTTTCTTCTGAATCGGGAGCAAAAACAGCCTCATAAATATTCCCCTCAAAATCTATCGCTCTTCCAATTAATGGCGTTCCTAACTTAGACGTATAAAGCATTTTGGTATTAATATCGAAATGAAAGAACATTTGTTCTTTTCCTTTTCCAATTACATTTAATAGTAAATCAGTTCCAGAAACATTTCCACTTAAATTATACTGTAAGCTATCTACAATAAATCCTTTAACACCAAAGTATCCTGCAGTTGGATAGTCTAACATAATAACATCGTTATGTAATTTCTTCTTGTTGAACTCCCCTGCCTCTGCAGTAATTAATCTTGAGAAAATGTACACCCCAAACCCAAAAAAATCGCCATTTGAAAACTCCCCGAAGTAAATATCATTATTGTAACTTATCGAACACCCAAACCCGTTAAGTTGGTCGTCAACAAAATTCCCAATTTGGGTTTCTGTAACCCTTCCTTCTCTATCCTTAGAAATCTGAATACCTAATCCACTAAACGAACCGTCAATTACCTCTCCAATATATTTTTGACCATTAGAAAAGTGATACGTTCCATATCCATCAGGAGCATTTTTTTTAAAGGTGCCTTCAAACCAAGAGCCATCCTTGTATTTCATTACTCCAAAACCTTCGGCTAAATCATTATTAAACGCTCCGGTATAAACTAAATCCTTTTTTGTAAGGGTTCCATTCACTTTTTCACCATCTTTAAACTCCCCTTCATACACATATCCGCAGTCACAATTATACTTACCATAACCGTTTTCACAGTTACCTTCTAAACACTGAGCGGCACCAATTACAGAGCTAAACACCAATACAATACCAATCAAATATTTCATATTTATTTTTTATTTCGTCTAGTGAAATTTTCACCATTTAATATGGTAAAACTAATAATTTCTACTTTTTACGGAACGACTAAAATATAACTATGTTTGTAAAGGACACGCTCAAAGTAAAAACTGATGGACATTAGACAAACATTGTTAGATACTGAAATGATAATGAAAGACTTCATTTCAATGATTATTTCAGAAAACTGGGGTAAAAACTGGATGAGCGAAAGTGGTCTAACAGATGAACGCCTTAAAGAACTTAATCACATAAGATTGCAGTACGAAGAAGAGTTCAACCCGTTAACTACCGAAGGTCGATTATTTAATTATTGCAACTTTTTAGATTTAATTGAAATCATTAGCGCTCATTGGAACAACCAATTTGAGGTAGCCTTTGGAGAGTTTGATAATTTAAGAGCCTATTTAAAGACTTTACAGAAATTTCAAAATCCAGATGCTTTTAGCCGACCATTATTAAGTTTTGAAAAGCACTTTATTTTAGGCGTTACTGGAACTATACGTAATAATATTGCTCTTTATAGAACATGGAAAGAAGTCGGGAAAGAAGGTTTTCCTATTATTGATTCTGTGCAAGACAATTTCGCAAATTTATGGACTATGGGTTCTCCAAAAAAACTGAGAACGCAACTCTCTCTCTCTGTTGGAGACCAACTAGAGTTTATTGTATTAGCCTCTCACCCGAAAGATGAAGATTTAGAATTTAAGCTATTTAGAGGTAAATGGCAAACAGGGAATGTGATTCAATATGAAATTAAGCCTAGTGATTTAGGTAAGGATATGTCTTTTCATATTGGAATTAGAGGTAAACAAAAACATCATGCCTACCCATTAGGCCATGATGACAAGGTTACTTTTGAATACACTATTTTACCTGCAGGCAACGAATAGATTATTCTTTCTTGGTGTATATAGTTTGCGTTGGAAATGCCATTTCTAACCCATTATCATTAAACGCTGTTAAAATTTTCAAGTTTAATTCTGACTTTACACCTAAAATATTTTCTCCTTTCTTGATGTAGTAAATAAAGGTAATTCCTAGAGAGAA
>CAXMPG010000157.1:0-10421 GCA_964195485.1 uncultured Desulfobacterales bacterium | reverse complement strand
GGATATCTACAGTTTCTTAATCTATTGATTAAGCCATTTTGGGTGCTTGGTATTGGAATTGGTGTCCAAAATGAAGTAGGTCCGGAACAATATGGTATTTACTTTACCATGTTGAATTTTTCTTACCTGTTTCACATTTTTCTAGATTTCGGAATAAACAATTTTCAAAACCGTAATATTTCTCAAAACCCGAAAGCTGCGGGGCAATTATTGTCTACCCTTTCAGTCGTGAAATTGGGCTTCGGACTGATTTTTATTGTTTTAGTGATGACCGTTGGAAAGTATGTGATGCATTATCCTGCGAACTACCTTTATCTCTTACTTGTGGTTGGAGGAAATCAAGTGCTTCTATCTATTGTATTGTTCTTGAGAGCCAATTTAGCAGGACTACAATTCTTTAAAGTAGATAGTCTGATATCGGTATTAGACCGATTATTAATGATTGTAATTTGTGGGGTGCTGTTATGGGGTGGTTTAATAGATATTCCGTTTCAAATTGAGTGGTTTGCGTATGCGCAAGGAGCGGCTTATGCAACCACCATAGTGGTGGCACTTTCCATTTTGTTAGCAGAAGCCAAAGTTAAATTTCAACGTCCTGAATTTGGCGTGCTTCCTTCTATTGTGAAAAAGAGTTTGCCTTTTGCTATGCTTACATTGGTGATGACTATTTATTACCGAATTGATGTTATCATGATTGAAGAGCTTATGCCTAATGGGGTGAAAGAGGCTGGAATTTACGCGCAAGGATACCGACTTCCGGAAATGGCTAGCATGTTCGCTTTGCTTTTCGCCACGTTATTGCTGCCTATGTTTTCAAAAATGTTGGCTAAAAATGAGAAGATAATTGCCTTAATGTCGCTTTCGTTTCGGTTATTGGTCACCTCTGCGATTATAGGCGCCATTATTATTCATTTTTTTGGATTGGATTTTGTCAGAATCTTATTTCAAGAAGAGTTTATTAAATCGGCTGAAGTTCAAAGAGTACTGATGTACACTTTTATTCCTCTAGCGTCAACCTATGTTTTCGGTACATTGCTTACCGCAAATGGGGATATGAAAACCTTGAATTTGATTTCCGTAGTTGGGTTAATTATTAATGTCGGTCTAAACCTTTACCTCATTGAATACTTTGGTATTTTGGGTGCAGCAATGGCTACTTTAATCACGCAAATCACGGTGGTTCTCCTGCAATTACTTTATACGGGGTATAAATTTAAAACCAGACCAAGGTGGCAACTATTAGTGAGTTTAGGGCTTTTTTCAATAGGTCTTTTTGCAGTGGCCAAATTTATGTTTTATGTAGAAGTAGACCATAAAATAACATTTGTGGTGGTGACTGTGTTTAGTGTGGTCTGGGCATTTGCTACCAAATTAATTAACCTTAAAGGCATTTACAACATTCTGAAATTTGGCGATTAGACCACGGGTTAATTGATCAAGATAATGGGTTTAGCTTTTCATAATATTTCCAATAACAACCTCGTCTCCTAAACATCCACACCCTTCAACCGCATAATTCAGTTTTACGCTAATCGGGTAAGTTTCATTTTGAAGATCAATGTCACTATTTTCAGGTAATCTATCAAATCGATAGGTGTTTTCACCAATTTCAATAAACCAACCACCACAACAAGGGCACATGCGATAGTCAGGACCTGTAATTATACCCGAACTTTGATATTCAATTTCTTTTCTGCAGCCAGTAAGGGTGAGTAATGTTATCGTTAACGTTAAAAAAATCAATCTCATTATCAATGTATTTAATGATGACTATGCAAAAATATCATTTTCCTTTAAGAAAACGGACATTGAAATAGGTATTTTTATTGGTTAATTAGCTGTTGTTTAGTAAGGTGTGAGATATTGTTGTTTCTCTTATTATTTGATTTAGATAGGTTAACCATCTAATCTTTATTAGCCTTCTTATCTAAATTAATTCTAAATAAAGATTAAATACCTTTTGCAGCCCCTCAAATGCGGTTAAATTTGCAGCTCAATCAATGAGCCAAAATAATGGATAATTATTCCTATGTTGGGAACGGAGATGTAAACGCTATAGATGCTGTTTACGAACAATATAAAGTCAACCCTGAGAGTGTAGATACTACTTGGAAAGAGTTTTTTCAAGGGTTTGAATTTGCATTAAAACAATACGATGAAGGTGAAATTCCTGAAAGTGTAGACAAAGAATTCAAAGTATTTCAACTAATTGAAGGATACCGTACACGCGGCCACCTTTTCACAGAAACAAATCCAGTACGTACGCGTAGAGCCTACACAGATACGATTTCAATAGCCTATTATGGGTTGGAAGAAAAGGATTTAGAAGCTGTTTTTCATGCCGGTAATAACATTGGTATTGGTAAGGCTAAATTAAAAGATATCATTTCTTTTTTAGAGCAAACGTATTGTAACTCCATTGGGGTAGAGTATGTGTATAACCGTAAGCCAGAGCAGTTAGACTGGATTGTTAATCGGGTAGAGCATAATAAAAATACACCAACGTTTAATGCGGAGCAAAAGCTACGTATGTACACGAAATTGAGTCAAGCAGTAGAGTTTGAGGCTTTTGTACATAAGAAATTCGTAGGTCAAAAAAGATTCTCTTTAGAAGGAGGCGAATCACTTATACCTGCGTTGGATGCTTTAATTGAAAAAGGATCAGAACTTGGCGTAAAGGAAATTGTGATTGGTATGGCGCACAGGGGGCGTTTAAATGTGTTAGCTAACATATTCAAAAAACCAACTGCCGATATCTTTAATGAATTTGAAGGTAAAGGATACGATATTGAAGGATTTGATGGTGACGTGAAATATCATCTCGGTTCTACGCGTAAAATTACTAGTAATAGTGGTAAAGAAGTTAAAATGACGTTGGCTCCAAACCCTTCGCATTTAGAAGCGGTTGGACCCGTGGTTGAAGGTATTACTCGTGCTAAAATTGATGGACATTTAAACGGTTCAAAAGAGGCTTTACCTATTGTTATTCACGGTGATGCTTCTGTTTCTGGTCAAGGTGTAGTGTACGAAGTAGTGCAAATGGCACATTTAGCGGGATACAAAACAGGAGGTACCATTCATATTGTGATTAATAATCAAATTGGTTTTACCACAAATTATACGGATGGTCGTTCTAGTACGTACAGTACAGATATTGGCAAAACTACCTTATCTCCGGTTTTTCACGTTAATGGTGATGATGTAGAGGCAGTTATTCATGTGATGGAAATGGCGATGGAATTCCGTCAGCGTTACCAGAAAGATGTATTTATTGACCTTTTAGGGTATAGAAAATATGGACATAATGAGGGTGATGAACCACGGTTTACGCAGCCTCTTTTATATAAAGCAATTGCAAACCACTTAAATCCTAAAGAGATTTATGCTAAAACGTTGATCGCTCAAGGAGTATTAGTTCCTGAGGAAGCACAACGAATTAAGAAAAGTTCGGAAGACTACTTGAATAAAGGTTTAGAAGATTCTAAATCAGCTAAACACGCAAGTATTCAAGATTTCATGAGCGATTCTTGGGAAGGGTTTAAACCCGGAACCAAAGAAGAAATTTTTGATTTTATCGATACTTGTATCTCTAAGGAGCAAGTATGGGATTTAGGAACAAAAATGAATTCTTTACCTACGGATAAAAAGATTTTTAGAAAAATTCAAAAATTGTTTCAAGCGCGTGTTAAAATGCTTGAAGATGATACCTTGGATTGGGCAATGGGCGAGTTATTAGCTTATGCTAGTTTGCTAAATGACGGATATAATGTGCGTTTAAGCGGGCAAGATGTGGAACGTGGAACGTTCTCTCATCGTCATTCTGTAGTTACCATTGAAGATTCTGAAGAAAGATATATTCCATTAAATAACCTAAACGATTCTCAAGGAGAGTTTAGTGTATTCAATTCTCATTTATCAGAATATGCGGTACTTGGGTTTGATTACGGATATGCCATGGCATCTCCAAATACTATGGTAGTATGGGAAGCTCAATTTGGTGATTTTGCCAACGGAGCCCAAATTATTTTCGACCAATTTTTAGCTGCAGCCGAAGATAAATGGAAAACCATGAATGGTATGGTGATTCTACTTCCTCACGGGTATGAAGGACAAGGGGCAGAACATTCTAGTGGTAGAATGGAACGATTTTTACAGTTAGCTGCCGAAGGTAATTTTGTGGTAGCAAATTGTACGACTCCAGCAAATTACTTCCATATATTGAGAAGACAACTAGTACGTCCTTTCCGTAAACCATTGGTAGTATTTACACCAAAATCATTATTGCGTCACCCGGTTGCGGTTTCAAAAGTTTCTGATTTTAGTACGGGATCTTTTCAAGATATTATTGAAGATACGGTAGACCCAAGTAAGGTGAAACGTGTTGTTTTCCTTAACGGTAAATTGTATTACGAGCTACTAGAGAGACGTAACGAATTAGGACGTGAAGATGTCGCTTTAGTGCGTATTGAACAACTATACCCGTTAAACAAAACAAAAATTGAAGCGATCATTAAATCATATAATGGAGCGGAAGTTGTTTGGGCACAAGAAGAACCAGCAAATATGGGTGCGTGGGGATACATATTACGCGATTTGTATACCTTCGGGCCAAGATTGATTTCACGTAAATCAAGTGGTAGTCCAGCATCTGGTTCATCACAAGTGAGCGCAAGAAGACAACAAAGAATTATAGACCAAGTATTCGAATAGATATGAGTTTGGAAATGAAAATACCTAGTCCAGGGGAGTCAATTACCGAAGTGGAAATTGCTCAATGGTTAGTAGAATCAGGAGATTACGTTGAAACAGACCAAATCATCGCTGAGATAGATTCAGATAAAGCAACTTTAGAATTGCCGGCAGAAGCTTCAGGAGTAATTACTCTTATGGCAGAAGATGGTGATGCCGTTCAAGTAGGTCAGGTAGTTTGTATCATTGATACCGATGCTAAAAAACCAGAAGGTTTTGTCTCTGGCGAATCTGCTGTAACCGTAGACGCGGTGGTAGAAGATAAAACACCTGCAAAAGTAGTAGCGGATCCTGTTTCAAATGTGAAAGCAACACCCCTTGCAAAAGAGGTGATGAAACAGAATGAAGTGAACCCCGTAAAGGTAAATCCAAGCGGAAGTAACGGTAAAATTGTGCGTGATGATGTAGATATGTTCCTATCAGGAGGTATTGATTCAGCGACTATTTATACCCCTACTGGCGAAAGAAACGAAGAGCGTAAGAAAATGAGTATGCTTCGTAGAAAGTTAGCTAAGCGCTTAGTTTCTGTGAAGAATGAAACGGCTATGTTGACTACTTTTAACGAAGTAGATATGAAGCCTATCATGGATTTACGTAAGAAATACAAAAAAGCATTTGGTGATAAACATGGGGTAGGACTAGGCTTTATGTCATTCTTTACAAAAGCATGTGCGGAGGCGTTAACCTTGTATCCGAATGTAAATGCAATGATTGACGGAGACGATATGATTTCTTTCAATTACGCAGATATTGCTATTGCTGTTTCGGCTCCCAAAGGATTAATGGTTCCAGTAATTAGAAGTGCGGAAACCATGAGTTTAGCGGAAATTGAAGCGGAAGTAAAACGTTTAGCACTCAAAGCACGCGATGGGAAATTGAGCATTGAAGAAATGACCGGTGGAACATTTACCATTACTAATGGCGGTGTTTTTGGATCTATGCTAAGTACGCCAATTATCAACCCTCCACAAAGTGCTATTCTTGGAATGCACAATATTGTAGAGCGTCCGGTAGCTATTGATGGCAAAGTAGAGATTCGTCCAATTATGTATGTAGCCTTGAGTTATGATCATAGAGTTATTGACGGAAAAGACTCTGTAGGGTTCTTGAAAACAGTAAAAGAAATGCTTGAAAATCCAACTAAATTAATCTTTGGTGGTAAAGAACCGGTAGAGGTTTTATTAGGGTTGTAAAAGCTAGAAGTCGGGAGACCGATGACAGAAATTATAAGAATAAAATGGAAGAGTAGTTTCGAAAGAAGCTACTCTTTTTTTTGTAGGTATAACTCTTTGCGAATTTTACGCTTCTTCGGGTTGTTTACGTGGAAAGTGGATAATATAAGAACATAAAATCTCCCGTCCTCCAACTTTCTTCTTCCGACTTGAAAACTATCTTTGCTCTATGAATATTAAAGCAGCTGTACCAAATAGTATTACCCTTGGCAATCTTGCGTTCGGAATTATTGGAATTGTATTGACTTTTCAAACCAATATGTTGGGTGCTGCCATTTGTATGGTCCTTGCTGCGGTACTTGATTTCTTTGACGGTTTAGCGGCCAGAGCTTTGGGTGTAAGCGGAGAATTTGGGAAACAATTGGATTCATTAGCCGATATGGTAACGTTTGGTGTTCTACCCGCTATCATGCTCTATCAATATATTACGATTGGTTTTGGCGAGTATTTTATTCCTATTGATGAACGCCCAATGTTACATGTAGCGCTCGAGTTTTCTGGGTTTCTGTACGGCTTATTTGCGGCATTGAGATTGGCTCAGTTCAACATTGATGAGAACCAATCCGATTCATTTATTGGTGTCCCTAGTCCAGCTGCAGCATTGTTTGTAGCTTCGTTTTCTTTGATTTTATCTGTGCAGTACAACGTCAATATGTATTATCCGTTAGATGATACTCAACTAGCTAGCTTAGTCAAGATGGAACATTGGAGTGCATTTGACTTTCATTTAGTGTACAACCTATTTAACCCTAATTGGTATATCTTCATGAGTGTTTTTCTATCTATTATGATGGTAGCACCCGTTACGATGCTCAATTTCAAGTTCAAAGAAATGAGTTGGGGAGGTAACAAACACCGGTACATATTTTTAATTCTGGTAGCGGTATTAGTTCTTGTTACATTTTTACCGTACTGGATTAGAATACCAGGATTTCCATACTTGGATTATGCGGTTATTCCGTTAATTGTTCTTTTATACATGGTGTATAGTTTAGGGGTTCATTTTTTAATGAGGAGAAGTGCATAGTATGATTAGATGAATAACCTGATTAAAATATTTATTACCATCATAGCTATACCGAACCTTTTGATTTACCCATTTCAGTCGTTTGTAAATAGGGAATTACAGGAGTATAATATGTTGTTTGAGCAATTTTATAATTACTTGGCAATTGCGATGCTGCTAGGAGCTATTGTTGTTATCAGCCAAGTTTGGCGTATAAAAACGAAAACTGTTGCGTATAAGATTATTTGGACATTGGTATTACTCTATCCCTTTCAGGCTATTTCCGTACCTTTTTATATGTGGTTTATGCATCCGAAAGTAAAGAATAGAGCTAATTAAGAGTTTTAGAAGATTAATTCACCTCTAAAACTCACCACCAGCTCCGCCACCACCAAATTCACCTCCACCAAAATCAGTAGAAGCAGCTTCAGTAGGAATGGCGTTTCCACCTAGTGTAGAAGAAACTAAAATGCTTTCGGCATTAATGTTATCCCATTTATCGGAAAGTAATTTTTCTCTGGTAAATCCATTTCTGGAGGTCTTTAAGAAATTAAGAGTCCAGATGGTAATACCTAAAATGAATGCTCCCGCAATGGTGAGCGAAATTTCTGGATGTCCAGTACTGTAGTAATATTTAAAGGTGATAACACTCGCGAATAAGAGTAGCAAAGCCACACGAAGTAGTAAAGGCTTTTTGTTTTTAATACCAAAATACAAATAGATTAATGGAATGACAGCTGTGGTGATATGAAATAACCATCCAAAAGGAATGTCTTCGCCATCTACCAAATTCAGCCCCATCATTTCAAAGCTAAGCTCTCGAACTACAAAATAATTTCCTCCAGCAAATACTAAAACTAAAAACAGAACATCCAGTATAATAAAGACGTCTTTATAGAAGGGGAAGTTTTTAGTTTCTTGAAAGCGCTGGCTTATCATATATCCCGTACTGAAAACGATAATAAATGCAAACGGAATAGTGGACTTTAAAATACCGCCTAAGTCGTATAAGCCCGTAAAAACAAAGAATGCAACCGCACTTACTGCGGTAACAACTCCGAGCAAGTTCAAGTATCTAACAGCTGCAATAACTCCCACTAGTAAAATTAGAAAGGCATAGAAATACTCGTTTAAATCAAATCCAAACACACCCATTAAACCATTAGAAATACCCATGTATAGAAGAGCCTCTGTAACGCCTGATTTGTAGTGATGTTTGGTTTTGATAGCTATGGCTTCTAAGTATAAAAAACTACCTACCCCGATAGCCACCAAAATAACCCGAATAACTTCTTCTAGGTTTCTAAACCCACTAATCATTAAAGTCCCAAAAAGACCAAGTGTAGCGTATACACCAACAATGGTTGCAATAAATAAAATTACGCGTAGCCAAAAGGGAGGATGATATAAGTTGGATTCGTATTGTGATTGAATATTTTCGAATTGCGCATCATCAATGATTCCTGATTTGTGCCATTTCTCAGCCTCGTTAATCACCTCTAGCTTTTCTAGCTCTTCTTTGTTATACGCTATCATACTGGTCGGTTTTTACGTTTGCGACTAATTATTCGTTCTACCATAAAAACGAGTCCTCCCATGGAAACCATAATGTATAAAAACCATAATTGGAAAGGGGCGTCATCAGCAATCTCCACAAGTAAACGGGTAAATGCAATGTAGCCTGCAATTGCGCTATATACGAAAAACAGGTATTCCTGTTTTTTCCAAGATGCTATGGTAACTAATAGGCTAATCAGAACAGAGCCCCACGCATAGAATCCCCAATTGTAACCTTCAAACAAGGCGCTGGTAATACTTATAAAGAATAAAATCAGTCCAAAATTCTGGAAGGTGAAAGCAAAATGGGTTTTGATGTTTTTGAACTTTAATGCTGTTCCAGTAAGAAATAAAAGTAATCCTATACCAATTCCAGTATGGTGTAACGCTCCCATATCTATAAAATCAAATTGAGTCCATTCAACCGGACTTACGCTTAATCCCCAAAAGGCAGAAAATGCGGTAATTCCCAATGCTAAAACGCCTCTATGGTCGTATCGAAATGCGAGGAAGAAAAAAATAATGGCACTTATTAAAGAAGACCATTCTATAAACGACTCCAGTAAATCATATTGAATAAGGATGTAGGAGAAAATAGAAATAACTAACAATGCCCCAAATAGAAGGGCGTAGTCAAAGTAAGGTGTGGGCGATTTTTGTTCGATGTTAGCATAGGGAAGTGCATGTTTATGAATATACCAAAAGACAAAACCTTCTAAAATTATCATGACGGAGATTAGCGCTAAGTGCGCTATTTGACCCATGTTCATATATATGATAAGTCCGATTCCGGTGGTTAACAAAAGTACACCGATGTACAGCAAGGAGCGTAACTCAAAGTAAACGGATACTATTTGGTGGGCATCTATTTTTTCTAAATAATCAAATTGATTTTTAGTTAGAATTCCATCCTCATGTAGCTTTTGATGTGTTGACTTCATTTATTGATTTGATTGAAGCCTAAAGTAGTTATTTAAATTAGGATACAACAAAAAAGGAGTGAATCGACTCCTTTTTTGTTTAGTGGTGATGTAAATTAGGCTTGTTTAGCTTGTGAATTGTTAAATACACTCTTACTTGTTAGGTATCGTTCTATCCAATTTGCTTGAATGTTTAAAGGCATTTTAATGGCTTCACTTCTCTTAATCTCAAGTAATATAGGGTAATCCTCGTTTTCATGTTCGGCAGTTTTGAAATTTGAAAAGCTTGAAACCGTTATTTTTTCCACCTGCACTAGAGCGTTTTCTCTTATTTCAGAATAGAGGGTTAAATCTTCTGTTAATACAAAGACTTTAGGAATACTGGAGAAAATGGGCGGTGCATAAAAAAATCTAGCGTTCATAATTTGTAGTTTTATAAGTTCGGTACAAATGAAACGCATTGATGAGGTTATTTACCTAATGGTATTCCGTGAAATTTCAATTATTTCAATGTCGTTTAGGTTATTTTTGAATGGAATAAAAAGGGAGCTTATGAGAATGTTTGTTTATTGGATTGGAATAGTAATAATTGGGAGTGTTTTTTATTCATGTGATGGGTTACAAAAGCAAAAAGTGGATTTGATTATCCATAATGCTACTATTTACACGGTAGATGATGCTTTTTCAACGAAAGAGGCTTTAGCTGTTCAAGAGGGTAAAATTGTTGCTGTCGGTCCGGAGCATGAAATCATGAACAAGTACCAAAGTACACAGACTATTAATGCGCGGAAACAATTTGTTTACCCTGGTTTTATTGATGGACACTGTCATTTCGTAGGGTACGGATTGAGTTTGCAAACCGTTAATTTGGTGGGCACAAAAAATTGGGCAGAATGTGTTTCGCGGACCGAGGAGTTTTCAAAATCACATACAGATGGTTGGATTACGGGACGTGGA
>CAXMPG010000156.1:0-3111 GCA_964195485.1 uncultured Desulfobacterales bacterium | reverse complement strand
GACGCTGCCAACATGGAAGCTGCTCAAGATTTGGTAAAAGAAGTTTTAGCTGATTTTGGTGCGATTGATATTTTAGTCAACAATGCGGGTATTACCAAAGATGGTTTGCTAATGAGAATGAGCGAACAAGATTGGGATAGCGTTTTAGATACCAATTTAAAATCGGTATTTAATATGACCAAATCAGTTATGCGTACCATGATGAAAAGCAGAAATGGTGCAATCATTAATATGAGTTCTGTCGTAGGTGTTAAGGGTAATGCGGGTCAAGCAAATTACGCGGCTTCAAAAGCCGGAATTATTGGACTAACTAAATCGGTCGCTTTAGAGTTGGGTTCAAGAAACATTCGTTGTAATGCCATTGCGCCTGGTTTTATTGAAACAGAAATGACCGGTAAATTAGATGCTGATGTTGTTCAGGGTTGGAGAGATGCTATTCCGTTAAAACGTGGTGGTACACCTCAAGACGTAGCTAACTTAACGTTGTTTTTAGCTTCAGATATGGCGAGTTATATTAGTGGGCAAACCATTAATGTAGATGGCGCAATGTTAACATAAATAGAATTTTTACTACCAAGGTATAGTAAATGGAATTAACTACTGAATATAGTTCGTGGTATTTGATATTGTGTGCAGTCCTAGCTGGGCTGTACACTTTTTTGCTATATGGTAGAAATAATCAGAACGTAGAATTACCCAAGTGGGTGGTTCAAACTTTAGGTAGTTTTAGATTTATTACTGTTTTTATTTTATCGGCTCTTTTACTGAATCCGCTAATTCAAAAGTGGATTGATCAAACCGAACCTCCCGTTATTATTATAGCCCAAGATGTATCTGCATCCATTATTAATAATCAAGATTCTAATTATTACAACGCGGAATATATTCAACAAATTCAAGACTTAACATCAGAGTTATCACTGAATTATAAAGTGGTTAGCATGAATTTTGGCGAAAATGTAACGATACAAGATACGGGAATTCATTTTACGGAAAAGAGAACCAATTACGGAAGAGTATTTGATGAAATTGACGCCAGATATGCGGGTGATAATATTGGCGCTTTAATTTTTGCGAGTGATGGTTTATTCAATGTGGGCGCCAACCCGGAGTATTATAATTTTAAACAACAGTATCCAATATACACGATTGGCTTGGGAGATACCAACCAAAAAAGTGACATTGCCATTGTGGAAACCCTATCCAATGAAATGGTGTATTTGGGAAACAGTTTCCCGTTAGAAGTCTCTATTAATGCAGAATTACTATCCGGTAAAAAGGCTTATTTACAGGTTTTTAATAAAGGAAAAGAAATGGAAAAGCGGATCCTAAATATAAATTCTAATCAAGAGTTTTTTATTGAACGGTTTGTTTTTGAAGCTACAAACGAAGGCACACAACGGTATGTATTAAAGGTAACGGCTTTTGAAAATGAGCTTAATATTATTAATAACACTTCGCACGTATTAATTGATGTGCTGGATAATCGAGACAAAGTATTGATTATTGCCAATGCGCCACACCCGGATATTGCGGCTATTAGAAGTGTTTTTGCAGAGAAAGAAAGCATAGAAGTAGAGGTCGCTTTTATTGATAAGTTGGATAAAAACTTAGAGTCGTATAACTTGATTATCGGACACGGTTTTGGAGCACGAAAGAACGCGGGTATTTGGACTAAGGTTTGGGAAACGGAGATTCCATTTTGGGCGATTTTGTATGGGAAATCTAACTTAAGCCAAATTACAAATTTGAATCCCGGATTTGTAGCGAGTGGAAGTACGCAAAAAGTAAATAGAATTACCCCTTCTTTTAATACTGATTTTGACGATTTTGTTATTTCACCCGAAACAAAAAAATATTTACTAAACGTACCTCCCTTATATTCTCCATACGGTGAATTAACAGAGTTTGACGATTCTCAAGTACTGTTTTATCAGAAACTAGGTTCGGTTCAAACAAATTACCCTTTGGCCTATTTTAATACGCGTAAAGAGACTAAAACGGCTTGGCTATTTGGCGAAGGTTTATGGCAATGGAGACTAAATGATTTTCAGGAGAATGGAACACACGATCACTTTAACGAGTATGTATGGAAAACGGTGCAATACCTATCAGTAAAAGAAGATAAAAGTAGGTTTAGAATTAAAGTAAAAAAGCGTTTTAACGAGAATCAAAATGTGAGTATGTATGCGGAATATTACAACAAATCGTATGCGTTAATTAATGATTTAGAGGTGAAACTAACCCTTACGGACCAAGAAGATAATCAGTTTGATTTTATTTTTAATCCATCCGGAACCACCTATGCGTTAGATATGGGTAAATTAACTCCCGGAATCTATTCGTATGAAGCTAAGGTAAGTAACGGAAGTAATGAATTTTCAAAAACAGGCTCGTTCATTGTAAACCCAGTAAATGTGGAGTGGAGCAGGGTTTCAGCTGATTTTACCGTGCTGAAAAAGTTAGCGAATAAAACCAATGGTGCGTTTTTTACCTCGCTACAAATGAGTGAATTAGCGACTGTGTTCTCTGATCAAAGCACCTTTCCTAGTATTACCTATACCAGTGAACGTAAACAGTCTATTTTACATGAAAAATGGATCTTCTTTTTAATCCTATTATTACTTACAGGAGAGTGGATAATGCGGAAATACAAAGGCAGGTATTAGGCTGAAAATCACCGTAGAAATTTCGTTGACCCCATGCTTTAATTCCATATATTTGGGATGGACATTTTTATTATTCTAAACCAAGTATGAATTTTCATTCTAGATGAAGAAAAACGTTGGATATCTTATAGCCGTTTCCGTTTACCTCGTTTTACTATTAATACTATTATATAGTGAACAAAATCATCATGGATCGTCTATTAAACATTTTGGTGATGCCCTTTGGTACTTTATTGTAACGGTCTCTACCGTTGGCTATGGAGCCTATTATCCCATTTCTCCCGTAGGCAGAATAATTGGAGTTTTGTTTGTATTGAGTAGTATAGGATTATTCGGGTATTTTATAAGTCAAGTCACGCTAAGAATTCAAAAGTATATGGACGATAAAAAAATGGGTTTATTTGGAACCAAGATGAAAGATCATATCGTTATTATTGGATAT
>CAXMPG010000155.1:0-7595 GCA_964195485.1 uncultured Desulfobacterales bacterium | reverse complement strand
AAATCACTTCTTCTATTCCATAGGTAACAGGGATAAATGTGTCATTTAAGTGGTCTCCATCAGGAGTAAACGTATTTGGAATGTACACATTAAACTCATCGCTTACCCGAATGGTTACGGTAGTATCGAAAGAAAAACAATTATTTAAATCTCCATAAACCAACGTGTACATGGTTGTTTCACCGGGCTTTACAATAGGACTTGGACAATCAGTACAGCCCATGGTAAAACTGGGAGACCACTGGTAAGTTATTGGCAAACTAGAAGAGGTATTCAATTGGATATCATCTCCAACAAAAATGAAAGTATCAGGAGTAATCCAAAGTAACTCTGGTTTTTGCTGTACGATAATACGTATAGAGTCCGAGTTTTCACAATTATTAGAATCTACGCCCACCACCGTATACATGATATCATTTAAGGGTACTGTAATTGGATTTCTAATAGTATCTTGATTTAACCACGTATTAGGCACCCAATTATAATCCTTAGCGCCAGAAGCATTTAACGGCAAACTATCTCCTATACAAACTATAGAATTTGGCGTAACAGAAATATTTGGTATCGGGTGAACTACCACTGTTTTAATGAGGCTATCACTACATAGCGAATGATTATTAACAACAACTAGCATGATTTCATGCGTACCCGCTCCAATAATGTTAAAATTTTCAGTGGGTGTTTGAGAAATATTGACTCCATCTAAGTACCAATCCAATATATCCTCCCCAATCGAAGTACTTATTCCTCCAAATTGCACGGGAGAACAGCCCATCGTATCTGAAAGTAAAAATCCAGCTTGCACTAAATCAACTTCAATAGTGGAAGTATCCGTTTTATTGCAATTACCTAATATATCAGATAATAACAAAGACACATTATAAAAACCATCGGCAGTATATGCATGGTTCATGGCTATATTGGGAGAATAGGTCGTATCCACTACTCCATCACCAAAATCCCAAATAAAACGCTCCGCATCGCTATTAGCGTTTGCAACATCAAAAGTGACTTGGTCATCCACACATCCAATATCTGGGTTATGCGTAATTGAGCCTGTAGGACCTCCAATGGTAATATAATTGTATTTTATAATAGTATCTGTACATCCAAAAAGAGTTCTAATTACCATGGTAATATCATACGTCCCTGGTTGATTGTATAAATTTTGGGCTCCAGTTCCAAACAGTACCACATCGTTTGGTGAATCACCGAAATTCCAAGTCCAAAAGTTTACACTCGAATAAGTACTAGAATCTGTGAATGTTATACTGGCGGGATAGCAATCTACCACTATAGGGGTTGCCGTGAAATCTGCTATGGGAATACCTTCTACTTCAATATAGCTCGTCTCTACATAAGTAGAATCGCACCCCATTTGGTCTGTTACCTTTAATGATACATCATAAGTACCGGCAGCATACGCATGTTGCGGACTTACCAAAGTACTTGTTGTACCATCACCAAAGTCCCATAAATAGGTAAATACACCGATTGGTTGATTCGTAAATCCTACCAAACTATTTTCACACACTTGCGTATTTGGAGAAGCAAAACTGGAAGGTGGCTCAAAAACCGTAATTGCGCCTATACTATCTAATCGGTTTGAACAACCGAAAGTATCGGTTACTAAAAGCTTTAAACTGAAACCCATTGTACCGTTTCCATTATACAGGTAAAAAGGATTTCGCACACTCGTGGTATTCCCATTTCCTAAGTCCCATAACCAGGATACAATATTGGTATCACTGGTAGAAAAGTCTGTAAATTGAACCGCGAGTGGTGCACATCCCAAACTTGGCGAAAAAGAAAACTGAGGAACGGGTTCATACACATAAACGGACTGACTTGCCGTATCCAAGCAGTCATGCTCATCTCTGACGACAACGTAAATAGTTTGAGCTCCCTTCTGATTAAAAGTAAAGTCTTCTACACTATTCCCAACTTGCGGATTACTAAATGAGTTCATTGACCATAGCATATATGATAGCGCATTTACGGACGATCCCGTATTAAATAAAACGTTATCGTTCCTACAAATCGTGGTATCGGCCCCAACAAGGTCAGCGGATAAGTACCTAATTCTTGTCACATTACTAATCGTTTGTTCACAACCGGTGGTAGAGTCCGTAACCAAAACCGTTAACTGGTAGTTACTATCATGTGCCGCAAAAGTATGTGTAGGATTCCAGTGAACAGAATCAATGGCCGAAGAATCTCCGAAATCCCAATAAATATCTGTTCCCCCAAGAGAGTAGGTCGTAAATGAGACGACATTTTGAGAATCACAGCTATAACCTGGGAAAACACTGGTAATTGGACCTAAAATCTCTATGGCAGTAGCTAAATTTAAGGTATCTGGACATCCATTGAATTTTACGACTAAGGTAACCTCCAAAATTCCGGTGTCTAAAAACAAATGAAAGGGTTCAAACCCATCCGTAGTTGTACCATCTCCAAAAACCCAGAGGTATTCATTTATCAAGCTAGTATCAGAAGATAGATTGGTGAAATTCACCGTATCTGAGCCACACGCCATTAAGGTATCTACCGTAAAATTAGCCATTTGAGCCGACCCCACTTTCACTTCCATAAAAAAAGTGGTTGTACAGCCCATAATAGAAATTACGGTAAGGCTAACATCGTATACACCTGTGTCTACAAAAGTATGTGTTGGAGAAAAGGTATAATCTTTCGGAGTTCCATCATCATAATCCCAATACCAAGACCCAATACGACTCACGGAATCTGTTATGTTCGTAAAGTCCACTATTAAAGGCATACACCCTTCCACTACAGAAGCAGTAAAATCAGCGTTGGTCAATATTATTTGTTCATTTGCAGGAATTACGAACGTACCTTTACATCCGTTTGCAGAAGTCACCGTTAAAGTATCATCGAAAATATCTTCTGTCATATAACTATTAACCGGGTTTTGTAGGAAAGAAATATTGGGTTGAAAATTAGGCCCTGGACCTATTAGGTTTCCAAAGTGCCATTCCCAGCCAACAATATTTCCAACGGTTTGATCTGTGAAGTTTACCACTAATGGGAACTCACAGGCAAAATGTGGTGTAGATGTAAAAGCAGCCTGAATACTTTCTACATAAATATTTTGTGTGGTACTATCATCACAAACGGAACCTGCGCTTGAAACTAAAGTCACGGTATAATTACCCGTATTTGTATAGCTATGATTTACGGTATCTCCTACCGCAGTAACACCATCACCAAAATCCCATGAGAAGGTATTCCCGCCATACGAAGAATTAACCATTTCTGTAGGCGCATTTAAACATGCCGTATCTGCTATGGTCATATTTGCTACAATAGATCCAATCCATACATAGAAAGGTTTATAAAGCGTATCCGAACAGCCAATAGAATTAGTAACAATCAGCTCCGCATTATACCCACCAGATGCTGTAAACGTGGGAGTTATATGTGCCGTAGTATAATTTACACCTCCAACGGTCCAATTATAATTTAAGGGCAAATTACTGGAAGAAGTGTTAAGAATATTAATGGTTAAAGGAGGCCCACAAACCGATAAACTATCATTAGAATAGAAATTAGCTACCGGCTTGGGTAACACGGAAACGAGATTTGATATTACCTTAGAATTACTACATCCCATTGAATCGGAGACGATTAAAGTAACCGCGAAAACACCCGGGTTATGATAATTGTGACTGACCGATTGACCAATAACTAGTGGAGTTCCATCGTCAAAATCCCATTTCCAAGAATCAATGGATAAGCTACCGGGACTAGAATTATCAAAAACAGAAAAACTAAATTCCGCACAACCGGTGAGTGTATTTTGATAGGTGAAATTAGCAACAGGTAATGATAAAACGGTGATAATTGCAATCTTAGTAATACTGGCCGTATCTACCCCATCTGATACCGTAAGTGTCACATCATATACTCCAGGGCTATTGTAAATGGCGGAGGGCGCAACATTGTTTCCGGTAGCGGTATTTAAATTCCCAAAATCCCAATGTCTATAGGTTATATTACCACTGGATGAATCTGCAAAAGTGGCTACAAAAGGCGCACATCCTGAATCAGCTACCGCAATAAAATCGGCAACTACCTGCGCCTTCAATATACTTATGGAGCATAGGAATATCACCAGGAAAATTGGGAGTTTATATATAGATTTTTTGGTCAATATTGATTTCAATACTCTTTAGACGCAAGAAACACCATTTGGTTTCCTACGATTTTACTATTTCATGACAATATAATAAGATTTTCAGGGACTTACAAAATCCCCCTTAGAATTCATGCTAAACGGAGTAAACCATTACTTTTGCACCATGGACATTAAATCAGTATTTCAGCCTGAGAACGAACAAAAATTAGCAGTCACTACCCTTTTTGGGTTAGAAGAGATGCTTGCGGATGAGTTAGACGAGCTTGGCGCAAGCCATATTGAAATTGGAAATAGAGTGGTTCATTGTAAGGGAAACCTAAAAACAATTTACAAAACCTGTTTACAATTACGACATGCTATTCGTGTTTTAGTTCAATTAGAAGAGTTTGAAGCGAATGATCCAGACAAATTATACGAAAAAGCCATGGAAATGGCTTGGGAGGACTTTTTGGATTTCGACAGTTCATTTGCCATTAATTTTGCTATCCATTCGGAGTTTTATACGCATACCATGTACGCTTCTTTAAAATTGAAAGATGCCATTGTGGATCGTGTAAGAGAAAAAACCGGAAACAGACCATCGGTAGATAAAGACAATCCTGATTATCAATTTTTACTTCATATATCTGATGAATTTGTAACCATCTATTTAGATGCTTCAGGTCCTACTCTTAACAGACGTGGTTACCGTGAAGAATCTGTAGAAGCACCTATAAATGAAACGCTTGCATCTGCTTTAATTAAGTTTACTGGATGGGATGGCACTACTCCACTAATTGATGGAATGTGTGGTTCTGGTACTATTCCAATTGAGGCTGTTTATCAAGCTAGAAAGATTCCTTCGCAATGGTATAGATCTAAATTTGGATTTAATACTTGGGAAAATTACGATCCTGCTTTAATGACTTTAGTGAGAAATGAAGCTAAAGCAGGTGTACGTGATTTGAAAACCGAAGTTTTTGGTAGTGATAACGCGAAGGATTCTTTACACTCCGCAGAACACAATATCAAAAACGCACGTTGCGAAAAATATATTCAAACCAGCTTAGCTGCATTTGAAGATTTAGAGAAGCCAGACGATAGAGGAACAATCATTATCAATCCTCCCTACGGAGAAAGATTAGATCCAGACGATATTAACTTTTTCTATAAAGAAATTGGAAATACGTTAAAAAACAAATTCCAAGGTTGGGATGCATGGATTATCACATCCAATAAAGAAGCATTAAAACATATTGGACTTAGAACAAGCAAACGAATTAAGCTTTATAACGGACCGCTAGAAACTCGGTTTGTTCATTATGAATTGTATAGAGGTACTCGGAAGGATAAGAGCTAAATGCTTTCTATTATTAATTGACGCTCTTCTATTCTGTAACAAAAGAGTACACATAGTTTTTTTGGTTGGTTACAATCTCGCCAAAATAAATGCCTTGGGGTAAAGTAGAAATATCTAGGGTTAATTTACGCTCGTAAATAAATTCTTGGGTATGAATAAATAACTGACCTACAATGTTGTACACACTAATTTGAGACAATTGATTTATAGGATTTGGAAAATCAAAATTCAATTCATTCTGTGCCGGGTTTGGGTAACCTTTTAACGTTTGTTTTTCTAACTGAACGGTTTTAATTCCTACTGTGGATCCACAGGTATCTGCAAAATCATCACCTATAAAACGGGCTATTCTTAATATGCTATCATTATCTATTTTAATGAAGTTACCACTAATATACAGCGTGTCTCTATAATGGGTTAAATCAGTCACCGTTGCTCCTATCTCGATAATAGAACCGCAACCGCACCATTCATTTCCATCCCAACGTGCTATACCTGTTGCAGGAACGCCTCCGACTTTGGTAAATGTTCCGCTAACATATAAATACCCGTTATGCATATGTAAAGAACTTACCATGCCATAACCCAAATTTGGACTCCAAAAATCTCCTCCTACGAGTTTCCATTGGGTGCCATCCCAACGGGCAACATAGTTTTCTTTGGTATCACCATTTACATGAAACAACCCGATGATATATAATTCACCTTTGTAAACAACCATATCATTTATTCCTCCTAATTGAGTAGCGTGATTTAATCCACTACCTAGCGTAGTCCACTGGGTACCATCCCATTTTATGATATCATGCATTATGACACCATCATAATAAAGGGAGCTACCTGCTACATATAAATCTCCTTTATATTCAATTACCGTTTCTACAAATGAGTATGAGCTAATAAATGCAGATATATTATGAAAATCAGTCACTGTGGTATCTCCATCCCATTCTACCAAACTACCTAAAGTAGAATAAGACCTTTGTCCTGTAGACAATAAGTAATTATTGCCATAAGGATGAATACTTTGATGCCAAGGCGATTGAATATCAAATTTTGAAGTCCAATGATTATTTTTCCAAATTGCTACCCCCCCACGTCCAACCACTAACATGGAGTCTCTTCTAAATAAAATTTGGTTAACGATATCTATATTCATTGTATCTAAGTTATATGGAGATAGAATTTCCACCCCGTTCTCTGGACTCCATTTGAATACCGTGCAAGATGATTGCCCATTCACATCTTTTATATCCTGACCTCCAATAACTAATTGATTATTGGTCGTATCTACCGCTAAGGCAGTAACTATATTTCTATAGGTACCTGCACTTATACCTTCCCACTTTTGGGATATGACTAGACTTGGAGATAATAAAATAAATATTAAACTTAGCAATACAAGCTTACTGAAGTAAAAGGGATTCTTAAAATAAGGAGTAAACATAGTTTATGGGGTTTATTAATGCTTTGCTAATATACGTACTTTTTGAATTCGGGCAAATTATTACCAAAAGCTAAAAAAGCTCATCAGTCTTCTTTCATCACATGGGTTTTTCTTGTCTACAGATATCAATATGGTTGAAGTCGTAATTTCTAACTCTTCTTTACTGGTATTATGTGTATGACAAAGAGGAAGTAAAAACCAATTCTTATCATCGTTTGTTTTTTGCACAAACGCCCCCACTAAATTGGTGTTTATACACCCTTCTTCAGAACAAAACCATGCGGGTCTTTTACTATGTTTTTCCCAGTGCTCTAACCAACTTCCACAAGAACAGCTATCCTTTGTTGGTTCGTTACAAATTTTCATTCTTAACATCGAATTAAATAATATGTATAAACTTACACTTCGAAATAAGAACATTTATCAATCAATTACCCTACGTGTAACACGTAAAAGCCCCTACGTGTTACACGTAGAGGCTTTTTACAACTCATTGAAATGTAGTAATTTATATTTTTAGTTAAGAACAAGATTAAATTTAACGCAAAAGCGGAAGGGCAACTTATTACCCTTCCGCTCTAAAATGTGATTTAAGAAATTACAGGGTTTTAAATCTCTACTCCCCATCTTTCACCTTTCCATTCTAA
>CAXMPG010000154.1:0-9304 GCA_964195485.1 uncultured Desulfobacterales bacterium | reverse complement strand
ATTTAATTGAGGCCTTTTTTTTTGCCCTTTTTTTACTTTTTAGTTGTAAAATTGTTGCTGTGAAGATTACATTATCATTATTTTTATTTCTACTTGGAGTCATTGGTTTTGCCCAAACTGATAGTAACATAGTTAGAAAGGTTACACAGAGTAGTTTCACTGATTATTCAAGTGACTTGGAACAAAGTCATGTGGATACTGTGCTTTCCACTTTTTATTATTATGGGATAGATGGCAGAACTAATATTACTTCTCTTGGGAATCCGGGATTAGCATATGGTTCAATGATTTTTAATTCTTCTAGTTATGGTTTTGTTTCTGGTGAAACTTCTTTTGATAAAAACTACGAAGGGTTTAATGAAAGTATAGTGTATCAAACAAATATTCCTTTTGCACGAGTTTCATATACTTCAGGTCCTAAAAAATTCCAAAATTTTGATATTTTCTATACTCAAAATATTAATCCTAGATTTAATCTAACAGTTGGTTTTAAAACATTTGGTTCGACAGGCTTTTATGTCAATCAGAGTACTACTGGAAGAAGATTCAATCTTCAAAATAGTTATAGAACTAAAAATAATAAGTACGGTTACTTTCTTAAGTTTAGCGTAGCTTCCGGTTATGCTACTGAAAATGGAGGGATTAAGTCCGATTCTGTATATAACTCATTGGTGGAGTTAGGCCCTTTTGACACTGATAATAATAAACTTAAAGTTCTAGTATGGCATGAGAGTGCTATTAACCACTATGATAAACGACTACTCAACATTTCTCAATATTATCGAATAGGTAAATCGGATAGTTCTACCTTGAAGAATAAAGGAGTTTTTATTGTTTTAAATAATGATGGTTTTGTTGATGATAATTGGTACGAGGATAAATTACCAGATAGTACTTATTATTCTGGTTTTAATGTTAATATTGACTCTAACGATGTTTTATATGATAAGTACCATAATTTTGGATTAAGGAATAAACTATTTTTAAAATATGCTATTAGAAATAATCCAACGATCATTCGAATGGGTGTAAATTCTAATATTTATAGAAATACTAACCTTGTTAATGAAAACCTTATAGATGAAACAAATGTATTTGCATCTTTCGATAATCTGAGTTTTTCAAAAGTGAAGTTAAATGCTAGTTTTACAAAAGGTGTAAGCGGATTTAATTCCTTAGGGTATAATGGTGATGTTAATTTAAACTCTTCCTTATTTTCGAATCAAGTACGGGTTGATTTTGGTATGTTGTTTAATAGGTCTCTACCTGGTTATAAACAATTAAGATATGCTGGTTCTCATGTAAGCTGGGAAAATGACTTTAATTATGTAAATACGAATGATTATTTACTCTCTTTTAACTTGGATAGTTTTGGTTTAAGCTTATCGTCTAAGGTATCCATGGTCAGCAATTATGTATACTATGGATCCGATTTGAAGCCACGTCAATTTGGAGATTCCTTCAATTCTTATCTTGTTTCGTTAAATAAACATCTTGTGTTAGGTTCTTATCACTTTGATTTTGGTATTATGTATCAGGGTGTTTCTGATAATGCTCCCGTTAATTTACCTAATTGGATAGGTAAAGTTTCGGTATATTATCAAAGGTTTTTGTTTGATAATGCTATGGAATTTAGATACGGTATTGACTATTGGCAAAACAGTAAATACACTGCTGATTATTATGCTCCACTTACTCGATCATTTGTTTATCAAAATGAGTATGAGGTGGGGGATTTCCCGTATTTGAACTTTTATATTAGTGCAAGGATTAAAGGAGCTCAAGGCTTTGTTAATTTTCAGAACATTGGACAAATACTCTTTAGAGAAAACTACATGATGGTACCCTATTATCCTCTTCAAGACTTCGGTATTTCCTTTGGATTAAAGTGGGATTTTTACAATTAACTAGGTTAAGTCTTTTGTTTTTTCTTTTTAGCTGCAGGGAATAAAACATTATTTAAAATAAGTCTATAGCCTGGAGAGTTTGGATGAAGATTTAAGTCTGTAGGTGGATCACCTACCAAATGCTGATAATCTTCGGGATCATGACCTCCATAGAAAGTCCATTGACCTTTTCCAAAGGTGCCATGTATATATTTAGAACTATTCAAACCTTTGTTTTGACCTAATATTAGAACTCCTGGTTTTATTACATTGTTGTAATATGCTGTGGTTTGCCCCATAAAACCTTTTATTACCTGAGTATGGTTTTGACAAAGCATTGTTGGTACAGGGTCCCATTTAGCGGAAAAATTAAATAACGTGAATAGGTCTGAAGTCTCTGGAGTTCTAGCGTGGATTGGAGTAGCATCAATGTTTGAATACTCATATTGTAGTGGGTTAGATACAAGTTTGAAATTTGTAAATGCTAAGGTTTGATTGAAATCTAAATTTGATTGCGCATTTGGTGCTGCTGGGTCATGGTCATACATTCTTTCACATATATCAGTGTTTTGAGCAGACAATGCTATATCGTATGAATCCGTACCGGAGCACATTGAAAAAAGAAATCCGCCACCAGAAATATAGTTTTTAATATTTAGTGCTACTTGAAGTTTTAATTTCGAAACCTTGTCAAAACCTAAACTTGTGGCTGAGCTTTCTAATTGTGAAACTTGTGCTTTGTACCAACTTGCATTTTTATAAGCCTGATAGAATTTCCCATATTGCCCAGTAAAATCCTCATGATGCATGTGTAGCCAATCATATAGGTATAACTTTCCTTCTATGATTTCTTTATCGTAGATTATATCATAAGGTATCTCAGCGTATGAAAGAACTAAAGTTACTGCGTCATCCCAAGGAAGTTTATTTTTTGGAGAGTAAACGGCAATTTTTGGCACCTTTTCAAGCTTCATTAGATCCATATTCGCTTGTGGGTTTGCTATTTCTTGTTTTATTGAAATTGCTTGAGCGTCTGAAATTATGGTATAAGAAACGTTTCTAATGGTACATTCATTAACTACAGGTTTTAAGTTTTTAATTAAAAAACTTCCTCCTCGATAATTTAATAACCATTCCACTTCTACCTCTTGTTCCAGCACCCAAAATGCTATTCCGTATGCTTTTAAGTGGTTTGTTTGCGAAGACTCATCCATTGGGATAAGTATATAGCTAGCAAATGATGTTAGTTGAGTAAAAACCAAAATTAGTAATATGGAGAAAGTTTTAATCAAGTTGGTATTTTTAAAATGGGGCTAAATCATCGTTTCCAGATGGTGCATCATCGTTCATTTTACTAGAGACCGTATAGTTACCACCAAAATCATCTGATTGAGGTAGAGTACTTGCGAATGACATTTCATTATAATCGTTATTTACAAATTTCGCTAAATGGTCAATAAATTTCAACTTAACTGTATCTACTTTACCATTCCTGTGTTTTGCAATAATCAATTCGGTAATACCTTCTACTGAATTACCTTCTTCGTCTTCTGTAAAACCATAATAACTTGGGCGATATAAGAACATAACAATATCCGCATCTTGCTCAATCGCACCAGACTCCCGTAAATCGGATAGCATTGGACGTTTATGACCTGTTCTTGTTTCTACCGCTCTACTAAGCTGAGAAAGTGCTACAACAGGCACATCTAATTCTTTAGCAATACTTTTTAATGATCTAGAAATAGTAGAGATTTCTTGTTCTCTATTTCCTCCGTTGCCACCAGCAGTCATAAGTTGCAAGTAATCAATTACGATTAACTGAATGTCGTGTTGGGATTTTAATCTTCTACATTTCGCACGCAATTCAAAAACGGAGATAGCTGGAGTGTCATCAATAAAAATTGGTGCTTTTGATAAATTATCAATTTTTGAAGTCAATTGCTCCCACTCATAATCCGTTAGTTTACCCTTTCTTAATTTTTCTGAAGTTAGTTGGGTTTCTGATGAAATAAGTCGAGTTACTAATTGAAGTGATGACATCTCTAAGGAGAATACGGCAACTCCTTTGCCAAAGTCTACGGCAGAATTTCTGGCCATAGTAAGTGCAAATGATGTTTTTCCCATTGCAGGACGTGCAGCAAGTATTATCATATCAGAAGATTGTAGACCGGATGTCATTTCATCTAAATCTCTAAATCCTGTAGGAACTCCACTTAAGCCTTCATCTTTTTTACCTAATTCCTCAATTCTTGAAATTGCTTTTTGAATTAGAGAAGACATACTGTCTCCTGTTTTTCTAATATTTGATTGTGCAACTTGAAACAAGTCATTTTCTGCTTCATCGAGTAAGTCAAAAACATCTTTGGTATCATCAAAAGCTTTTGAAATAGTATTTGTAGAAATCCTGATTAGCTCTCTTAGTATATGTTTTTGAGCAATAATTCTTGCGTGAAACTCAATGTTTGCAGCTGAAGCTACACGATTGGTTAATTGTGATATGTAATAAGGTCCACCAACAAAATCAAGATCACCAACGCTTTTTAATTTTTCCGTTACGGTAAGTAAATCAATGGGTTTAGATTCTCCAAAAAGCTCTTTAATCGCACTGTAAATTTTTTGATGAGATTCTTTGTAGAATGATTCTGGTGATAGCACATCAATAACGTCATCAACTGCTTTTTTTTCTAATAATAGAGCTCCCAATACGGCCTCTTCCAAATCTAATGCTTGAGGTGGAATTTTTCCCAATTCCATTCCAAAAGGAGTGGTTTTCGGAGCGGTCTTTTTAAATTTCGTATTGGTAAATTGTTCACTCATTGAAGTTGCATTTGTGCGAAATTACGTTTTCCATAATTGGAAAATCAATATATTGAAGAATAGATTTCTTAACAACTTGTTCATAGACCTTATGAACAATTGTGAATAAAACTAACAGTTGGAATAATTATTTTGCGTAAACTCCCATTTCACAGAATTTATTGATTCTCATCTCAATACGTTTCTCTGGGTCAAGTTCTTCTAAAGACTTGATGGTTTTGATAACCTCACGTTTAACGCGTTTAACCATGTCAGGCTTATTAGAGTGCGCACCTCCAGGTGGCTCTTTTATAATACCATCAATTAGTTTGTTTTTCAGCATGTCTTTTGGTGTTAACTTCAAGGCATCTGCTGCTTTTTCTTTATGTTCCCATGAGCGCCATAAAATAGAACTACAAGACTCTGGTGAAATTACCGAGTACCAGGTGTTTTCAAGCATCATTACTTTATCACCAATTCCAATACCTAATGCACCTCCAGAGGCGCCTTCTCCAATAATGATGCACATTACGGGTACGGTAAGTTGAAACATTTCGATAAGGTTTTTAGCAATTGCCTCGCCTTGTCCGCGTTCTTCTGCTTCTAAACCAGGGTATGCTCCGGGTGTGTCAATTAAAGTTACGATCGGCTTGTTAAATTTCTCCGCCAATTTCATTAAACGAAGTGCTTTTCTATATCCTTCTGGGTTTGCCATTCCGAAATTACGGTATTGGCGCATTTTTGTATTAATTCCTTTTTGTTGGCCAATGAACATATATGACTTGCCATCGATTGAACCAAGTCCACCAACAATTGCTTTATCGTCTTTTACATTTCGATCTCCGTGTAACTCCACAAAATTCCCATCGGTCATTCCAGTTATGTAGTCTAACGTATACGGACGTTCTGGATGACGAGAAACTTGAACACGTTGCCAAGGTGTTAACTTAGCGTAAACATCTTTTTTGGTTTCGATGATCTTCTTCTTCAAATCATTAATGGTTTGAGAAGCATCAACTTGTCCAATATCGGCTATTTCTAAAGCCTTAGTTAATTGCTCTTCTAAATCAGCGATTGGTTTTTCAAATTCTAGATATGCTGCCATAAGTTTTCTTGTTTATGCATAAAATTTCGAGTGACCGAAAGTAATGATATTCCTAATAAATTACCCTTTGAATTGATTTTTATTTCGGGGCGCGATAATAAAAGTAAATCGCTAGAATGCCAAAGAAAACATTGGGTATCCATACCGCGACCATTGGATTTAAACCTGCTTTGGTGGCGTATACTTTTGTAACTTGCATTGCGAATATATAAATGAAGCTAATTGCCACACTTATCGCTAGGTGGAGGCCGATGCCACCACGTACTTTTCTACTTGCAAAAGATACACCGATAAGCACTAAAATATATGTAGCTATTGGCATTGCAGTTCTCTGGTTTTTCTCTACTTCATAAAGAGAAATAAGTTCAGAACCTCGGAGCTTTTCATCTTCAATAAACGCTATTAACTCGGGAGTGTCCATCATGGCAATATTGTAATCCTTATGTTCAAACTCATCTGGTTTAAACGCCATGGTTGTATCTAAGGTTTTACCTCCCGATAAAAATTCTTGTCCATCTCGGAATTCTCGGATATAGTAATTCCTTAATTCCCATTGAGAAGCAGCCGTATCCCACTGAATGTAATCTGCAAGAAGTTTGTATGTAAGGCCTTCGTTATTTAGAATTTCGTAGGTGAATTTGTACCCAATGTTCCTATCCACATTGTAATTTTCAACATAAATGTAATGTCCGGGTTTAATTTGTTTATGAAGGTTTTTGTGCGGGTTTTTAGCATGATAACCCACGTATGCTAGTTCAAATGCTAGACGTTCTTTACTTGCATGTGGTACTACAAAATGATTAAAGTAAAACGAAATTAATGCCAAAAAAGTAGCTGTAATAAAGTAAGGAAGAAGCAATCTGTTAAAAGATATTCCAGCACTCAAAATGGCTATTATCTCACTTTTAAAAGCCATGCTGGAAGTGAAAATAATTACGGATAAAAATATCAGTAATGGGCTAAAAAGATTTCCGTAGAAAAAAACAAAATTCAAGTAATAGTCAAAAACTATTTCCTTCATAGGAACGTCATGCGTCAAAAAATCATCTAATTTTTCTGAAACATCAAAAATGATGGCGATAACCATCATTATTCCTAAAATAAAGAAAAACGTAGTAAGGAATTTCTTAATAATATAAATATCTAGTTTTTTCAAGCTATAACCTTTGCGTTACATTTTTAACCATTTGGGTTTTCCAAGTGTCAAATGTACCATTAATGATTTGAGTTCTGGCTTCGCCCACTAACCAAAGATAAAAACCTAAATTATGAATAGAGGCAATTTGTGAAGCGAGAATCTCTTTAGAATGAACTAGGTGGCGTAAATATGCTTTGGAATAATACTGGTCAACATAAGTTGTACCATCTGGGTCAATAGGAGAGAAGTCGGCCTCCCATTTTTTGTTCTTGATGTTAATAATACCATTTCTTGTAAATAATTGTCCATTTCGCGCATTTCTGGTGGGCATCACACAATCAAGCATATCTACTCCCAAAGCAATTGATTCTAATATGTTTTCTGGAGTTCCAACTCCCATAAGGTATCTTGGTTTGTCGGCAGGTAAAATGTCACAAACTATCTCTGTCATTGCATACATTTCCTCATGTGGCTCTCCAACAGAAAGTCCACCAATTGCATTTCCAAAAGCACCTTTTGAGGCAATATACTCGGCAGATTGAACTCTTAGGTCTTTGTAAGTACTACCTTGAACAATTGGAAATAGTGCTTGGGAGTGACCATAAATACCTTCCGTTTCATCAAATCGTTTAATACACCTATCCAACCAACGATGTGTCATATGCATGGAGTTTTTTGCATAATTATAATCACATGGGTAAGGTGTACATTCATCAAACGCCATCATAATGTCTGCTCCAATTATTCTTTGGGTATCTATTACGTTTTCCGGAGTGAAAAGGTGTTTGGACCCATCAATATGAGAAGCGAAATTAACACCCTCTTCCTTAATTTTGTTTCGGCCGGATAAAGAGTACACTTGATAACCACCACTATCTGTAAGAATTGGTTTGTCCCAATTAATGAATTTATGTAATCCACCGGCTTGTTTAATAATGTCAAGCCCTGGTCTTAGAAACAAGTGATAGGTGTTTCCTAAAATTATTTGAGCTTTGATATCCTCTTTTAGCTCCCGTTGGTGAACAGACTTAACAGTTCCAGCTGTTCCAACAGGCATGAAAATTGGGGTTTGAATATCTCCATGGTCAGTGGTAATTACCCCGGCTCTAGCCTTTGTTTTTTTATCGGAATTGGTAATTTTAAATTTCATAAATTTTTATGTCTAACTTTTTCCAGTAAATAAATATTGTTGAAAAGTTGGTGGCAAAGATAAGGTAAGAGTAAGCGAGGGCCTTAATGTCCTATTACTTTTGGTCACTAACTTTTGTTAAATTATTTTGGAGAAAATAGAACCATATTTATTATTGTTTGACCTACATCATAATGGTGTGGATGCCATTATATTATGGGTAATGGTTGTTTCTATGACCATGTTTTTACTGTACCATTTGATTATTTTTAGTCGCTTGATTTTTCATAAATCGGAGAAAGAAAAAGTTGAACCAGACCCGGTATCCGTAATAATTGCCTCTAGGGACGATGCAATTATGCTAAAACAAAATTTACCGTTAATAATGGCTCAAAAGGAAATTACCTATGAGGTTATTGTAGTGGATGACTGTAGCTATGATGATACGGTTGATGTATTACGTGATTACTCTGACAAGTTTTCTAACTTTAGGTCAAGTAAATTGGTGGAAAGTGGTGATTTTGAAGGCGGGAAAAAATATGCGGTAACCATGGGAATTAAAGCGGCAAGGTATCCAAACTTGGTTTTTATTGACGCAGATTGTTATCCTAACTCCGATTTATGGTTGAGAAGAATGGCTGAACGATTAATGTTTAAAAAGGTTGTTTTAGGATATGGTCCGTTTAAAAAGGAAACGGGTTTCTTGAATATGTTAATACGGTTTGATACGTATAAAATTGCTATGCAATACTTGTCTTACTCGCTTTCTGGAATTCCTTATATGGGAGTTGGCCGTAATATGGCTTATCATTCGTATTTGTATTTTGATGCAAAAGGGTTTACCTCTCATCTCAATGTAGTTTCGGGCGATGATGATTTGTTTGTGAATGAAGTTTCTAATGCAAAGAATACGGGAATTGAGATTTCACCAGAATCTTATGTTTATAGTACAACTAAACCAACGTATGCAAAGTGGGAGTTTCAAAAACGAAGACATCTAACTACTGCACCTAAGTATAAAATTATCCATAAATTACTTTTAATACTGTTACCATTAGCTCAATACTTGATGAATATAGCCTTTGTGATTTTGATTATTAGGCAGTTTGAAATGGAGTTCATTTTAGCCTTATATGGCGTAAAAATATTTATTCAAGGAATCATTCAATTCTTTACTATGAAAAGGCTTCAGGTACTTGACCTATTTGTTTGGAGCTTTGTTTTAGAGTTTGTATTAATGCTGTTTT
>CAXMPG010000153.1:0-21502 GCA_964195485.1 uncultured Desulfobacterales bacterium | reverse complement strand
CGCCATTCAGAAATAAAATCTTTCGAAACTATTTTTGTACCCGTAACTTTTTTTGTTTTGTTTATTGGATAGCAGAAATGAAAATCAGGATGGATTAATTTTTTGCATTTTACGATGGCTGCATTTTCATCTTGGCTATACTTCGCCAGTAAATAGGTACCGAAAGCAAGTGCCATTGGCAGGTTTCCAGAGCCTTCATTTCCAGTAAACATCAAAGCGTGACTAATACGACCCGTATCAATCATGGTTTTGAGTTTCTCCTTTAGTTCACTATGTCCTATTACATCTTCAAACTGCATTAGGCCAAAAGTAGTGATTAAGCTTAATTCTAAGTGGTTTTATTGGGTTTTAGAAGTGTTGGTTTTCAACACGAAATCAAGACAGGTAAAGAATCTTGAAAGTGAAATTTGACAGAAAAAAATCTTATGCATTCTTAAATATAAAAACAGTTAAAAAGGCTTCGCTATTTTATAAAAATACCCGAATATTGATAAGCGAAATATACGAGAACATGAAAACAGTTAACGACATTAGTTTTGAAGGAAAAAAAGCACTTATTCGTGTGGATTTTAATGTGCCATTAGATGAAAATCTAAACATTACTGACGATACCAGAATTCAAGCAGCTTTGCCAACCATCACACATATTCTAGCTGATGGCGGTTCCGTGATTTTAATGTCGCATTTAGGCCGACCTAAGAATGGTCCAGAAGGAAAGTTTTCTTTAAAACCTATTGCGGCTCATTTATCAGACTTGATTAATACGGAAGTGAAATTTTCTTCTAACTGTATTGGTTCGTCTACGGAGAATATGGCTCAAAACCTTCAAGTAGGAGAGGTTCTGTTACTTGAAAACCTTCGTTTTTATAAAGAAGAAAAAGCAGGAGACATTGATTTCGCAAAATCACTTTCTGTTCTTGGAGATATTTATGTGAATGATGCTTTCGGTACCGCGCATCGTGCGCACGCCTCCACCGCTGTTATTGCACAATTTTTCCCAAAGCATAAAGTTTTTGGGTTGTTAATGGCTAAAGAGTTGAATAACGTAGCGTTGGTTATGAGTAATCCTAAACCTCCGTTTACGGCTATTATTGGCGGGGCTAAGGTTTCTTCAAAAATTAGCATTATTGAAAATCTATTAGATAAAATTGATAACCTAATCATTGGTGGTGGAATGGCTTACACCTTTATAAAAGCTCAAGGTGGCACTATTGGAAACTCGTTAGTAGAGGATGATTATTTAGACATGGCTTTGAAAGTTATGAAGCTAGCGGAAGAGAAAAATGTGCAAGTATTTTTACCCGAAGATTCTACTATTGCCAACGATTTTAGTCCTACAGCTGATAGCGCAGAATGTATTACTAGTAAAATTCCTGATGGATGGATGGGTATGGATTTAGGTCCTGATGCTACAGAGCGTTACCAAACATGTGTAGAGCAATCGCAAACTATTTTATGGAACGGCCCAATGGGTGTTTTTGAGTTTGACAAATTTGAAGAAGGAACCAAACAAGTTGCTTTTGCCGTTGTTAGAGCTACGGAGGCTGGGGCGTATTCACTAATTGGTGGTGGAGATTCTGTGGCCGCAGTAAATAAATACGGACTTAAAGATCACGTAAGTTACGTTTCTACTGGCGGTGGTGCTTTACTAGAATTGATTGAAGGAAAAGAATTACCTGGAGTTAAGGCTATTTTGGATTAATTACGGAAGACCAATAAATATTCCTAAATAGAAAGCTTTAGAATCGTATCTGCTTTCTTTTTTGTAGCCAAGTTGTTTGTAGGCAAAACCAATTTCTAAGCCTACAGAAAGGTCATGTTCTGAAATAAATTCAACCCCTAAACCGCCATTTACAATAACGGGCAATCCAATATCATCTCTAGAATTATTAAGGTCTTCTTGATCTTCGATTACGGAAACAGATTTCATAGTAAGAGCTGTTCCAAATTGGGTTTCAAAATAGACAGGTACGTCTTTACTTAGATAGAACTTATTGCTCATTAAAATAGGAATTCGTTTTTCGTGAAACGTGATAGAATCTATTTCTTGCAAACGAATATTTTCATACCCAAAAGCAAACCCATATTGTATAGATCGATGTTGAAATGGGTAAGTGGAAACCATAATTTGCTGAGCAGAATAAGTGGCGCCATCTGGCACGGATTCTTTATTCATGAAATTTTCGAAGATGTTAATGCTAATATCAATTGTTTTGAATGTAGAATCTGCTTGAGCTTGAATTTCAGAGTAAGAAAACAAAAAAGCGATAATCAATATTAGGATGGAGTTAGGTTTCATAATTTGGATTATTATTTAAGTTGTAAAAATACAATTATTAGCCACTTCTTATTGCAGCACATACAAAAATGCGAAACTAAACCCAAAATTATCTTTCACTTCTGCAAAGGAGTAAGCCCCGTAACGGTAAAAAGCGCCTGCACCAAACCCCAAAGCATCCATTACAAAAATATTATCGAATAAAAGTCCCGACTCAAAAAAGCCTTTTTCCATGGTGCGGAAATCTTGTCCTGAATGCGCCTCTTGGTTTTCTAAACTTCCCCAACCGGCAGAAGTAACAATGGATAATTCTAACGCTGAATACGGGTTTTTATAAAAGGCACCAAAACTATGGTGCAGATGAGCAGATACATAATGCGTAGACAAAAACTCGTTTGGAGCCATGGTGTTAAACGCATTTTCAATGTATAAATTAAAGCCATTTACACGCATTCCTCTTCCATAATGCAGCAAGGTAGCGGGTACATCACCTACTGTAGTTCCTGCTTCCACTTGAAAGCCTAATTTGCCCATACCTTTTATCAAATACGATTTAGTAATCCGCGCATCAATTTTAGAGTAATTGTATGTTCCCCCCAAGGTTTCGTTACCATGGGCTAAACGCATCCATACGTAAGGGTATTTGGTGCCTAACGAAACATTTTTTCCGAAGGTTCTAATGTACTTTTCTTGTAATCCGAAACGGAAAGTCCAGCCAATTTCTGCGCGTTGAAAAGCGTTGTTTGAAGTAAGAATAGTATCGTTTTTAGGGGCATACACAAAAGGGTATTGATAGGATTGAGAATACGAATTAAAGAACACTTTGTTTTGAAAATCGCCTAAAGCACGAAAGGTTAAATAGCCTTGAAACCCTTCGAACTTATCCATTCTAGAGATATATAGATCACTGTACGAACGAAAATCAAAAGCGCTTTTCTTATAAAAGTCTATTCCGCCAGAAGTAGTCACATCGTTTTGATAGGTAATTCCAGCAATGATATCGTTTTTAGGGTAGATGTTCCATTTTAGATCGCCTCCGTATTTCCAAGACACATCGGTAAATCCATACCCAGCATAAGCACCAACAGAAAGATGCTTAGAGATTTTGTCATTCGTTCGCATGCCCAACCCAAGTCTTAATCCTTCAAACTCATTGTAATCAATTATTTTATTAACCTCAAAAGAAACAGGTCCGAGAGGGACTAAACCCGTGGATAAAGTTTCTAGAATTTTCAATTTCTTATCTAGGTTGGCTTTTTCTCCGATACTATCAATGACCGTATAGGTGTTTTCTTCCTTTCCTGATAAAGGTTCTTTTCTTTGGGATCTCCAGTACGAATCAGAATGTGAATTTGCTTTCTCGTCTAACTCTAATTGCACGTTAGGAAACGCTTTTTTATCTATGGTCGCATCAATAACAATATCACGTATATAGGTTTTCCCTCTGGCATTAATGAATTCTAACCCAATCTCGTTTGGGTTTTCTGAATTCTCCATTTTGAAAATAATGTTAGAATTAAATTGTACTGGAAACCATTGTTTATCATCAAAATACGCACTCATTTGCGTTACACTTATTTGCACTGTACTGGATGGATTAGCTTGCTTCACTTTAATATTTTGAATGGCGTATTTATTAGAGTTTATCGCCATTGAGCCAATCAAACCGTTGAATGTTTTTCCTTTTTTTGGCTGAAAATAGATGGTGTAAATGGTGTCGTTGTTTTCTAGCGTGGAGTCTTTTAACTCAAAAACGTAGTCGTTGAAACTATTTCTCGCTAACGGACTGAGATATTTAAGTCCAATAATATCAACGTAATCTGAATAATAGGAAAAAGGTTGAAACTCCGTGGCAATCAGTGTAAAAGAAGGGTTTTCTAAACCAGAAACGCGATTTGCAATGACATTCTCAAAACTATGACTAGGAGGTATAAATTTTCTTTCTGAAACGGTTTCGGTAATAAATAAGTAATGTTGATCCATAGCGCTTTGAAATTGCACAAAGTCAGAATCATTTTTGGATGAACTATCGGATAGGGTTAGACCAGCATCTACATTCCCGAAATCAGGACCAAATATCATTTTACTATAGGTCTTGTAGGTAAAGGGATAGTTTTTTTCTGGGTCGTTTAAAGACCTATTGTCAATGGCTTTTTGTACGATACGAATGGCAGGGTTTTCTCCTGCAACAATTACCGCTGCCTTTAATTGGGTAGCCTTTTCTCTTAAATAAACGACTAATTTCTGTGTGCTTTCAATGACCAAAACAGTATCAAAATAACCAAGGGTATGAAAATGTAATTTAACGGGGTAATTAGTTGGTGTAAGTTTAAAATAACCATCTATATCAGATGTAGTACCAGTAGAAGTTCCATCAATGACAATGCTTACAAAAGGTATTTTTTTGAAGTCTTGGGCATCCAGTACATACCCAGAAATTGATTGCCCAAATAATAGATTAGGCAGGATAAAGAGGGCCAAAAATCCTACAAGTCTACCTGTAAATAAAATGCTTTTCAATAGTGTCTATTGTTTGTATTAAAATACGAAGATAGCAATACGGGGTGTAATGACTAATGGAGGTTTGATAAATACGCAATTCCGTATTTATTTTTATATTAATAATTACCACAGGAGAGTTTTTAACCCTAAATTTGAGATTCGATTTTTAAAACAGAATAAAATGAAATATCCACAAATAGATTCGGCACTTTTTGTTGCCAACCGTAAAGATTATACCAAGCAATTAAAGCCAAAATCGTTGGCAATATTTAATTCGAACGATATTTTTCCGATTAGTGCAGATAGCTCCATGCCGTTTAAACAACACCGTGATATTTTTCATCTTTCTGGGGTAGATCAAGAAGAAAGTATTTTGGTTTTATTTCCTGATTCAAGTGATGAATCGCATCGTGAAGTACTGTTTTTAACAGAAACAAGTCCTACAATTGCGGTTTGGTACGGAGCAAAACTAGATAAAGATCAAGCATTTGAAACTTCTGGAATTAAGACCGTTTATTGGTTGGACCAGTTTGATACCATCATGAAAAAATTGATGAGTGAAGCCGAGAATGTTTATTTAAATACGAATGAACATTTACGAGCAAATACGGAGGTAGAAACGCGTGAAGACCGTTTTATTAAAAACTTTAAACCACTATACCCAATACATACTTACCAACGAAGTGCGCCTATTATGCATGATATACGTTCGGTAAAAAAACAAATTGAATTAGACTTAATGCAAGATGCGTGTAACATTACCGAAAAAGGGGTGAGACGTGTATTGGAGTTTGTAAAACCAGGTGTTTGGGAACATGAAATTGAAGCGGAGTTATACCACGAGTTCATAAAAAATAGAGCGAATGGATTTGCTTACACACCAATTATTGGTTCTGGTTACAATGCTTGTGTTTTACACTACATTGAAAACAACCAGCAAGTAAAAGCGGGTGAGGTTATTTTAATGGATGTGGGTGCAGAGTATTCTAATTATGCTTCTGATTTAACACGTTGTGTTCCGGTAAGTGGAAAGTTTACGGATCGTCAAAAAGCAGTTTACAATTCTGTTCTACATGTTAAAAATGAGGCCACAAAAATTTTAAGCCCAGGGGTAAACCTTACGGAATACCACAAGCAAGTTGGTTTGCTTATGCAAGAACAGTTATTGCAATTGAAATTGATTGACCAAACAGATATCAAAAATCAAGATCCTAATTGGCCAGCTTATAAAAAGTATTTCATGCATGGCACTTCTCACTATATTGGATTAGATACACATGATGTAGGTTCATGGATAGAACCAATTAGAGAGAATATGGTGTTTACTGTGGAGCCAGGAATTTACATTCCGGAAGAGAATTTAGGAATGCGCTTAGAAGATGATATTGTGATAAAAAGTGGTGAAAACTTCAATTTAATGAGAAATATTCCAATTTTAGCCGATGAAATTGAAGATTTAATGAATAAATAGGAATTATTGATATTCTGAAAGCGGCTATTTTTAGCCGCTTTTTTTATGCCCTAATTTTCAATATATTGGAGTGCTTCAAAAGATGATTTGTTAACGTTACCTTAACATTGGATTGACTTAATAGTCATTTGGGTAAAATAGATTTGTACCCAACAATATTGGAGAGAATGGAGTATTCATTAGGAGATTTTTTATCATTATTAGGGTCATTAGCCTTGTTCCTGTACGGAATGAAGATAATGAGTGAAGGAATTCAAAAAGCCGCTGGCGATGGGTTTCAAAGGATTTTAAGTAGTATGACTCGTAATAGAGTTTTTGGTGTGTTAACCGGATTCTTAATTACAGGTATTGTACAGTCTTCATCTGCAACTACAGTAATGACGGTGAGTTTTGTTAACGCAGGACTTTTAACCTTAACAGAATCTGCTGGTATTATGATGGGGGCCAATATTGGTACTACGGTAACTGCTTGGTTTTTATCTATTTTAGGATTTAAAATTAAATTAGGTGCTATTGCTATTCCAATTTTAGCAATAGGTGTTCCTATGTTATTCTTCAAACGTACTAAATGGCGTTTTTGGGGAGAAACAATCATTGGCTTTGCCTTATTATTTTACGGATTAACTTTATTAAAAGGTGCGGTACCAGATATTAAGCATAACCCTGAGTTAGTTTCATTTGTTGCTGACTTTACAAATTGGGGATATTTCTCTTACTTACTATTTGTGATAATTGGGGGTTTATTAACCGTAATTATTCAATCGTCTTCTGCTACAATGGCTTTGACGTTAGTAATGACTGCGCAAGGATGGATTAGTTTTGAAATTGCAGCCGCTATGGTTTTAGGTGAAAATATTGGAACCACAATTACGGCTGAATTAGCTTCATTAGCGGCAAACGTTCATGCAAAAAGATCTGCGAAAATTCACACTTTATTTAATGTAGTTGGCGTGAGTTGGATGCTTCTTGTATTTCCATTCTTCTTGAGTGGTATTGCGAGTATAAATGGATTTGATTCTGTTGCAGCGTTAGATAATGACCCAGGTTCAATACCAGTGGCTCTATCTACTTTTCATACTTTATTCAACTTAATTAACGTGTTAGTCATGATTAATTTTGTTCCTCAATTGGTTAAGCTAGCGACTAAGCTGGTAAAATCTAAAGGTGGAGAGGATGAAGAGTTCCATTTAGAGTTTATTAAGTCAAACATCATTACCCCACAAATCTCTGCTATGGAAGCGCGAAATGAGATTACCAGAATGGGAACTTACGTGACTAAAATGATGGGCCAATTAGATGCTTTGATGTCTGAAAAGGATGAAATCAAGCGTGAAAAATTGATAAAGAAATTAGCCAAGTACGAAGAAGTTTCTGACCGTCTAGAAGAAGAAATATCTGAATTCTTAGCTAAAATGAGTAAGCAAGAACAATCAAGACAATCGTCTGATGAGGTTCAAAGAATGCTTGGTATCATTCATGACTTAGAAAATATTGCAGACATTTTTGTTTCTATGGGACGTGCAGTCATGAGTAAAAACAAAAAGAAAGTGTGGTTTACTCCTGGTCAACGTGAAAAACTGGATGAACTTTTAGCTTTAGTAAATGAAGCGCTCAGCACGATGAATGATAATCTTAGTATATGGGATATTTCAAAAGAGGATTTAACAAAAGCCAATGATATTGAAGAAAAAGTAGATAGGATGCGTAAGAAATTACGTAAAAATTACTTGACAAAAATTGAAGAAGGCGAATACAATGTACGTGGTGGAATTCTTTATGCAGAGCTATTTAATAGCTGTGAACGTTTAGCTGATTACGCAGAAAACGTTAGTGAAGGTTTAGCTGGAAACGAGTAAGTTATTCAACTAATAACATTCTAAAATCCCTGATTGGCTTTGGCTAATTAGGGATTTTTTTTGTCTAATTATTGGATAGGTGCAATGGAATTTAATCTATAAGCTGATTGAAATCAAAAAGTAAATTCATCAATTTACTTTCAATATCTACGGTATCTAAAAACCCTGCAAACCGGTCTTTAATTTGAGACCCATTTTTAAAAACAACGGTAGGCACACTTTTGATGTTGTAAATGGAAGTCAGATCACGATTTTCTACAGTATTAACTTCAAAAAAACGAGCTTTATCAGAATGAGCGTTTTCTAGTTCTTGAATGGTACGCCTCATTTGTTTACACGGGTTACAGGTTGGTGAAGCGAATAGGATGATGCTGTAGCCTTGATTTGCATCTTTGTTATTTGTGAGTGGTAACATACGGCAAAGGTAGAACTTGGTAATGGAAAAGAATGTCGAACATCCAACAAGGAATATTGAATAGCGAAGTGGATGATTTCGATATAGTCTTATACGGAATACTTCTGAGTAGGCTTAAAAATCTGGCATAAAAAAGCCCCATTAACAAGTGTTAATGGGGCTCTTAAAATTGAGTTGATTATAAATTCAATTTCACTACTTTGTTGTCTACTTGTAAAATGTAAACTCCAGATGCCAAATCAGAAACATTGATTGTTTCTAATTGGTTAGAGATAACAGTACGTTTAACTTCTAAACCTGTAATGCTGTATAAAACTGCGTTTCCAGTACCGTTACCAATAACAACCTCACCGTTCGTAGCGTAAGCAAAGAAGTTACCATTACTAATATCATTGATTCCGTTTGGATCAGCTTTAAGAATGGTCATAGTTTCAGAAACGATACACATTCCAGTATTATTTTGATACAAAAGAATAGTATCTACTAAAGTAACAATATAGCTTTGAGTCTCATCAACGTAAGTATTTGTTGGTGATTGAGCCGAACCGTTAATTGCATTACCATCACCAAAATTGATAGAAGATGTATTTGTACTAGCTAATAATCCGGTAAATGCTAAAACTGTTTCTCCAATTAAAGGAGAAGTGGTCGTAAATGTAACCACTTCATTAGCTGAAGTTAAAGCTGTTACGTTTGCAGATAATGTGTTTTTTGCATCGTAAGAAATGATTGGGTGAATTCTTGGAAGAATCACACCTAAAACACTAGTTCCTTGAAGTCTTGCCCATGTACCACCTATTGCAAGATTTGTTGGGAAACCATCAAATTGGCCACCTGCACTTGCAGTACCGCCAGTTATAATAACAAGAGAATCTGTAGGAGAACCAGCTTCTATGGTAACAACAAATGAAGAACTAACAGTTGTTGGAGTTAATGCGGTAACTTGGTAAAGATCTCCAAAAGTTAAAGAATTGGTATCTACACTAACAGTGGTAGTTACCAAAGCGGTTCCAGTAGGTGTTGAATCTGCAGCAGCAGCATAAACGCTTACGATTACTTGAGATGCATTACCATCAAAACGTATTCCGTTTGCAAGAAATTCCATTCCGCTAACCGTTAATGTTTGACCAGAAGGTACAGGAAAGAAAATCCCCATTCCGCTAATAGATGATGCAGAATCCTCTAAAGTTACTTGAGCATACGTTATAGCGCCTGAGGCATCTGCCGCTCTATAAAGAGCGTAATCTACGGTGTCAATACAATTTTGAGAAGCTCTTGAAGAGTAATCCGTGTGCAACGATTTTTGTGGAATCGTTTCTTGGTAGTTAACATTATTCAGTTCTCTTAGAGAATTTGAATTTTGGGCAACCGAAACACTAGTAAGCCCTATAACTCCTAATGCTAAAATGTAAATTTTTTTCATCTTTTAAATTGTTTATTTGGATGCACAAACGTGGGTAAATAGCAATAGGTTGGTTCTATTGTTGGGTTTAGTGTTAAATGTTGCTATGGGTAAGGGAACGGATGTTTTTAACACAAAACCATCAGGGTAGATATACAGCTGTATTGATTTGTGTAAATAATTATAGGATAACTACATGCTATTCTAGGATTCTTACGGTAGGTAGATCTTATTCCTAGTCGGGACTTAGAATCAAACTACCACCAGGAAAACTGATGCGTAGTCAATCATAAAAAAAGCCCCATCCGTTTTTCAACAAATGAGGCTTTTAATTATATTTTATTTCTAGACTCTCGTCTTCAAGCTAAAAACTTAATCAGCTAAAGAAGCCGAGAAATATTCTCTGTTCATTCTAGCAATATTGTCTAATGATATTCCTTTAGGACATTCTACTTCACAAGCGCCAGTGTTGGAACAGTTTCCAAAACCTTCTTCGTCCATCACTCTAACCATGTTTTTAACACGTTCTGCTGCTTCTATTTTACCTTGTGGTAACAATGCAAATTGAGAAACCTTAGCAGACAAGAATAGCATTGCAGAAGCGTTTTTACACGTTGCAATACATGCACCACATCCAATACAAGAAGCCGCATCAAAAGCGTTGTCGGCATCTAATTTAGGAATAGGAAGTGAGTTTGCATCTTGGGTGTTCCCTGATGTATTCACAGAAACGTATCCACCCGCTTGTTGAATTCTTTCCATACCCATACGATCTACAACCAAATCTTTCACCACCGGCATTGCTGTGGCTCTGAAAGGCTCAATGTAAATGGTGTCTCCATCATTAAACATACGCATGTGTAACTGACATGTAGTAATTGATTTATCTGGTCCGTGTGCTTCTCCATTAATGAAAAGGGAACACATTCCGCAAATACCTTCACGACAATCATGATCAAAAACTACTGGATCTTCACCCTTAATTACTAATTGCTCGTTCAAAACATCTAACATCTCTAGAAAAGAAGAGTCAGGTGAAATACCAGTAACGTTGTAATCCACAAGCTTTCCTTCAGATTGAGCATCAGCTTGACGCCAAATCTTCAGTAATAAGTCCATATCTTTATTGTTTGACATAATCTATATTTTAATTCCTCTAGAGAGGCTTATTTATAACTTCTTTGTTTTAATTCGATATCGTTGAAAACCAACTCTTCTTTGTGAAGAACGGCATCTCTAGGATCTCCTTTATATTCCCAAGCTGAAACGTACGCAAAGTCGGTATCGTTACGTAATGCTTCGCCTTCTTCGGTTTGTGACTCCTCACGGAAGTGACCACCACAAGACTCATTACGGTCTAATGCATCTTTAGCAAACAATTCACCTAATTCTAAGAAATCGGCCACTCTACCTGCTTTTTCAAGCTCAGGATTCATTGACATTGCATTTCCAGGAATTTTTAAATCGCTCCAAAATTCTTCACGGATAGCTTTGATTTCATCCATCGCCTCTTTTAGGTGAACCGTGTTACGGGCCATACCTACTTTGTTCCACATTACTTTACCTAAGCGTTTGTGGAAATGATCAACCGATTTAGAACCTCCAATATTCATGAAAGTATTAATTCTATCCGTTACTTCTTTTTCAGCAGCCACAAATTCTGGGGTATCTATTGAAATAGGACCGGTACGAATTTCATCGGCTAAATAATCACCCATTGTATAAGGTAACACGAAATAACCATCCGCTAAACCTTGCATTAAAGCAGACGCTCCAAGACGGTTAGCACCGTGATCAGAGAAGTTAGCCTCACCTGCGCAATAACAGCCAGGAATGGTTGTCATCAAGTTGTAATCTACCCAAACACCACCCATAGTGTAATGCACTGCTGGATAAATCATCATTGGAGTTTGATATGGATTTTCATCCACAATTTTCTCATACATTTGGAAAAGGTTACCGTATTTAGATTCGATAACGGCTTGTCCTAATTCAATGATTTTTTCTTCGCTTGGATTATGAATTCCGTGTATATGTGCTTGCTCATCTCCGTAACGTTTAAATGCCGCTGCGAAATCTAAGTATACTGCTTCTCCTGTTGCGTTTACACCGTAACCGGCATCACAACGTTCTTTTGCTGCTCTTGATGCAACATCACGTGGGACTAAGTTACCAAAAGCAGGATATCTACGTTCTAAGTAATAATCTCTATCGCCTTCCGCTAAATCTGTTGGTTTAAGTGATTTATTACGAATTGCGTCTACATCTTTTTTGTGTTTAGGAACCCAAATTCTACCATCATTACGTAAAGACTCAGACATCAATGTTAACTTAGACTGATGATCACCAGATCTAGGAATACATGTTGGGTGAATTTGCGTGTAACAAGGATTAGCGAAATACGCTCCTTTTTTATGGATTTTCCATGCTGCAGTAGCGTTAGAACCCATTGCGTTGGTAGATAAGAAGAAAACGTTTCCATAACCACCTGTAGCTATAACCACCGCATGTGCAGAGTGACGTTCAATTTTACCTGAAATTAAATCACGGGCAATAATTCCACGTGCTTTACCATCTACAACAACTATGTCTAACATTTCGTGACGGTTGTGCATGGCTATTTTGCCTTTGGCGATTTGACGATTCATTGCGGAATACGCGCCTAATAGTAATTGTTGACCTGTTTGACCTTTCGCATAGAATGTACGCGAAACCAAAACACCACCAAAAGAACGGTTATCTAAAAGACCACCATAATCACGTGCAAAAGGAACCCCTTGTGCCACACATTGATCAATAATAGAACCAGACACTTCTGCTAAACGATAAACGTTTGCTTCCCGTGCACGGTAATCTCCACCTTTAACGGTATCATAAAATAAACGGTAATCGGAATCACCATCATTCATGTAATTTTTGGATGCATTGATACCTCCTTGAGCCGCAATAGAGTGCGCACGTCTTGGAGAATCTTGGTATGCAAATGCTTTTACAGCGTAGCCCATTTCGGCTAACGAAGCAGCAGCTGCACCACCGGCTAATCCAGTACCAACAACGATTACATCAATTAATCGTTTATTAGCTGGATTTACAACATTAATGTCGTTTTTATGTTTTGTCCACTTATCCTTAATAGGACCTGCAGGAATTTTAGCTTCTAACTTTGACATAACTAATTAATTAACTGGATTTAAAAAAAACCAAATAGCGATGGAAGAAAACCCTACGGCTATAAGAATACTGTATAGTGAGCCTACTAATTGCATAACTCCTTTCCATTTGCTGTTTTTCCAACCAATAGACTGAAATGCAGATTGAAACCCGTGGTTTAAGTGAATACCTAAAGCAACAAATGCTAACACATAACCTAACACGTAATACCAGATACTAAATAATTGGGTAACTAATAGGAAGTCGCTATGCTCTCCAGTTATTGGATCAATAGGAACATCATTTGTAAATTTCAATACATACAGGAAATGACGCATGTGTAATAGTAGAAATACCAATACTAAACCACCGGTCCAAATCATATTACGAGAAGCCCAAGATGAACTGGCCGCTGCATTTTCATAGGCATAACCAACAGGTCGTGCGGCATTGTTTTGAAGTGTTAATTTGATTCCCATTACGATATGTACAATAAACCCCGCTGCCAACACAAATTGCATGACTTGGATAAGTGGGTTTGTGGCCATGAAGTGTGAGGCTTCATTGAAAAGCTCTGGGCTGACAAATAAAAATAAGTTGATAGTAAGATGGACGACAAGAAAAACCACTAAGAAAACACCAGTGATTGCCATCCAAAACTTTCGTGCTACAGACGAATTAAAAAAACCTTTAAGAGGACTCATTTAGAATAAATTTCGTTAAAATATATCACAAATGTAGTTGGTTTAAATCAGTCTAGACTGATTTTTTTTAATGATAAAAAAACATGTTAATTAATTTAGAATGATTCTTAATAAGCGAAATGAAATACATGATATTGATAACCATGATTATGCTGACTAAGGTTAGGTGATGGCTATAGTTAACATAGGCTTATCGATGATGAATCTTGGTTAAGTATTGAATCCATTTCTTTTCATCTATCCTAGATGAAAATAAGACCCAGATGCATTTGGTTCGACTTCTTAAGGATTTGTCAGAGTAGTGTCCTAAACCAAAAAAATGTCAAGGAAACGACAATCTCACGTTAAATGACGCTGTTAATTTGAGGAATCGAATTAAGCCGAATACCGATAAAAAAGAAGAAGTAGGCATTTTAAAAATATCGCAAAATGAAAAATTTAAAATCAATTGGAATTGTTGCAGTAATATGTGTGTTAGCACTGAGTAGTTGTAAAGAAGACGAAGAAAGTACTACCCCTACAAATGGGAACATGACCATGTCAGTTTCTGGGCTTGAGGACCTAGGTTCAGATTATATTTATGAAGGTTGGTTAATTGTAAACGGCACAGCTGTTTCTGCGGGTACCTTTACTGTGGATGCAACAGGTAACATGTCAAAGACTTCTTTCTCTTTATCGCAATCAAACATTAGTAGTGCAACCACTTATGTGTTAACGATTGAACCTTTACCAGATTCAGACCCTTCGCCTAGTAGTGTTCATATTCTTGCGGGTGATTTTAGCGGAACATCTGCTAATTTAACCGTTTCGCATGGTGCTGCTTTGGGCAGTGATTTTACTGCGTCAACGGGTGGCTATATTCTAGCAACACCAACAGATGGAGGAATGACAACTAACGAAAATAGTGGTGTTTGGTGGTTAGATCCATCACAAGGTCCTGGAGCAGGTTTAAGCTTACCAACTTTACCAACTGGTTGGATGTACGAAGGTTGGGCTGTTATTGATGGAGTACCGGTAAGTACTGGGAGATTCACCGATTTTTCTGTTGCAGACAACGCAGCGCCATATAGTGATATAGCCGCTTCTGGTCCTCCTTTTCCAGGAGAAGACTTTTTGCTAAACGCACCTAGTGGACTTACCTTTCCAACCGATTTAGCAGGTAAAACAGTGGTTATATCAGTTGAACCTAGTCCAGATAATAGTGCAGCACCATTTGTGTTAAAACCATTAGTAGGTTCTGTGCCAGCTAGTGCAACAGATCATACCCTTTACAATATGAATAACAATGCTTCTGCTTCAAATCCAACAGGAGTAGTTAACAGATAATTAATCACCTATTTCATTGAAAAGCACCCAATTGTATTGGGTGCTTTTTTTATGGTTTATTTTAAGAAAGGCACACCCAATTATGGTAAATCAATTATAACAAAGCTAAAACTAACATTATCAATGGGATAAAACTCAAGACCAAACCAATAATCCCAAAAACCAAATCTGTTGTATCCCGTGGGGCATCAATTGCCTTGAAGCCCATTACTAAAGACATTATCACTGATACAATAGCCATTACTAATAGAATGAGCGCAATCAGATATGCTTCAATACCGATTAGCAACGCAACCGAAAGAAGGAAGCCATAAGTAGAAAGAGCTAAAATAAAACTCCAAACTCCTTTAGGTATTTTGGAGTCTTCTTTGGCTTTTCTTTCGCTTGAAATATTGGGAAGATGCTTTTCTAGTCTAGTGTTAATACTCTCAACTAATTTTAAATTTTTATTGGGATTATTTATTACAGAAATCACCTTCGATGAATTACTTGAACCAGCACGGGATGAAGTAAGCGATTCGGTTGATTTCTGGTCTTGCAGAACTTTCAATTTTGGTTTTAAGTTCGGAATGGTGTCAATAGTGCTTAAAGGGTAGTTTTCACTTATGCTTTGAATAGCCTGATCTTCTTCGGCTATGGATTTGAATGGTTTGTTTATCGCTACTTTTACTTTAGACTGGTTTGATTTTTTAGAGGCTAAATTTAAATGCCAATCTACATGATATCCTGAATTATACGTACGTTTTTGAACAGTACAAGAACTGAACAATAGGCTAGTTAAGAATAAGAGATAAACTGATTTGAGAAGTGCGGTTTTCATAGTTTTTTGTTTGTTGGTTTTGATAAGTCAAAGGTGGCCTTCATCAACAAACTAGGCAATGAACCTTAGTTAAGTAAACTGATATGTCCCCAATACAACAACTAAAACGATAAACTAAATCAGGATATACGTTAATTTATAGACGCAATTTTGTAATCCGGACTTTCTGTTAATTCCACTTCTAAATCTTTCAAAGCCGCCATTACATTACCTTTAAATAATTGACCTGGGCTAATTACACCAATTGGTTTGTTATCGATTTGTAATAGTTTCTCCACCGATAAAACGATCGCTTTTGCTGTAGTTAAATACATATCAGAAGATCCTAATAACACCTGAAGCACTTGATTTGAATCACTTTCTACATCCAGTACTAAAGCACTTTTTTGCATTGCGCGCTCTTCGGTGGTTGGTCCTTTGCGTTTTCTTAATCGAATAGCATCTAGCGTTTCTAGTGAATCTCCAGAATCATCAGAAGCTCCTTTAAAATATTTAGCTTCTTTTAATCCTACGAGCAAAAAGCTTTCTGCTTTATGCGCACTGTAATTCCATAATGAATAGGCAATTTCTGGTAATGGATATGGAATGGCAATGTGTTCACTTTTTTTATCAATAGTGATATGTAATTGATCATCTTTAAAATTACTCTCACTCCAATTCTGCTTATCAATTTTCAGAATTTTTCTGAACTTAGACAACTTCATGGTCATTTTTGTACCCGGAGAAGCCTTTAACTGATTGAAATTATAAAAGGTTCTTACGTTCTTGATAGATCCTAGCTTTTCTGAAATATAGGCTAGTCCTAAATCAGCTACTAAGCTCTCAAAAGCACACCCATGAATAATTAGTGAATTGGATTTTTGAGCACGGGCATTAAATTTTTCGTGAGAGGATCGTACAAACCCTATTTCTCCAGTAATATCTAAATATATTTTTCCGCTATCTGCAATCTGTTCCAGTATTAATGTTGCTTCCTCGGTAAAAGGACCGGCACAATTAATAATTATATCAGAATTGGAAATAATAACAGAAACGTCATCCTTTTTACGGAGATCAATACCTGAAATAGCATCAATACACGAATATTCGTTCTTTAGCTCGGTGAGCTTTTCCACGTTTCTGCCGTATGCAGTAAATGGTAATTTGAAATTTTGTAATTCTTGTGATATTAACTTTCCGGTAAATCCGTAAGCACCAATTAATGCAATTCTCATAATGCTAATTTATTCGGTAACTCTTGCTCTGATTCTGCTTAGCGCCTGTGGCGTAATTCCAATATAGGAAGCAATATACTTTAATGGAATTTCTTTAATTAATTGAGGTTGATGTTTAAATAAGCTGTAGTAACGTTCTTCGGCAGATTTGGTTAATAAGCTGAGTTCTCTATTTTGTTTCCCACAAAAAAAGAGTTCAGACATTTGTCTTCCTATGGCGTTTCCTTCTCTTGTGTTTTGATAAAGATTACTTAAATCTTCATGGGTCACACGCCAGATATTTGTTTCGGTAATCGTTTCTATTTGATACTCACAAGGCTTTCTATGAATAAAAGAATCGTAGGCACTAAAGAAATGTCCGCTGAATGCAAACCCAAAGGTAGTTTCATTAAAACTGCTTCCTTCTTCGCCAGGAATATAAAGGCGAACCACTCCCGTCTCCACAATCGACACATAATTTTCCACTTCTCCTTTTTTCAGGATTATTGCATTTTTAGGGTAACTTTCTTCTATTAATTTCTCGGTAAACAAAGACCATACAAAATCGTTTAAATCTATAAACTTCTCAAAATAAGCTCTTATATTCTCCATTGGTTTAATAGTATTGAATTACACACACATTTTAGGATAAGCAATATATGATTTTTTCTATTACTAATGGGTTTTAGCATGTGTTTGAAAAACTTTTACTAAAAAGAGGCTTCCAATTGAAAAAAAATAGTTGCTTTGTGACAGCTCGATATGGGCCTTATTATCTTAATTTTTAAATTATCTCTAATGAAAAAAATCTTATTAGTAGCCATTTTTATGGTAGCTACAATTAGCAATTATTATGGGCAAGGAGTGTCTGTAGAATGGGGCGAATCTTTTGACGCTAAAACATCGGTTGAAAAAATTATCGGTATGGAAGATGACGTGATGTACGTTTATTCTAAAAAAGGAAAAAAGACTTATCTACAAGGTTTTGTAGGTGATGATCACGCTGAAAAGTTCAGTCAAGAATTTATTTTACCAGAAAAAAATGGTAAAAAAATGAATGTTTTAACCATGGTTATGACTTCTACTGGTCCAGTAGCGATTGGATATCAAGTTATTAAAAAAACAGGAAAAGTAACTGTTGTTGCTCAAAACTTTACATTGGGTGGGCGTTTACAAGGAAAGTCTGAAGTGATTATGACCACTTCTGATCCTGTGAAAATGGACGAGCAAAAAGTATTTGTTGAAATATCGAGAGATAACTCAAAAATTATGTTTGGGTACATGCGTCAAGAAAAAAAGGAAGATCAGTATCATGTAAACGTAGTGGTATTTGACAATAACTTAGCGGTATTGTCGGAAAGAGAAGCAGAGCATGATTTTTCAGAAGCGAAAGGCGAGGATAGATATTTTAGTGTGGATATTCATTTAGACAATGATGGGTCATATTTAACTTCTGTTGAACAAGCTGTTTATAAAAAAGGGGTGACCCCAGATTATTCTTTTACCATAAAGGATTTTGCTCCAGATGGAGAGTTACTAGGTGAAAAAACCGTAAAGTTTGAAGATAAGGGAATTTATAAGCCATATATCTTTTTCGATAATAAAGAGAACACTTTCCGTGTGGTAGGAATGTATGCCGAGTTTAAAGGTAGAAAAGATAAAATCCCGGGATACTCTGGAGTATATAATGCAGTTATTGAAAGAGGTAGCCTAGATGTTATTGAGAAGCACTTAACGCCATTCTCTGATTCGTTTTTGAAAAAATTCCATTCAGATAGGAAAGTAGAAAAAGCAAATACAAAAGATAAAGAGCTTTATGTTAGTAGTGGCTTTGGAATTGATCATGTGTATTTAACGGCCGAAGGAAACCTTGTAGTAAGTGCTGAATACTTTACGAAAGAGCACCGAACCGATAGTAGAGGTAAAGGGTATACTGTATGGATTTACGGTGATATTATTGTAATGAGTATTGATGCAGAAGGCGGAATGAATTGGATTAATGTTGTTCCAAAAATTCAAGGAACCACTATGCCTGATTTACCATTACTAATTGTGAGTATCTCCATGCCAGACCCACCAATTTTAAAGCACTGGTCTTATATTCCTGGAATGGGTGAAGATCATTTCTACTTGGTATTTAATGACCACATTAAAAATGCTAAAAAAGCTGAAGACAAACAAAAGACTTTGGTAAACCCTAAAAAGAGTGTGCCTTTTAAAGTAACTATTGATTTAGAGACGGGAGAGTTTGATAAAAAACCAATGGTTGAGGCTGCTGATGGAGAAACTTATATGGCACCACAGGTAATTTATAGAGTTAAGGATAATGAATATATTATCTGGACCATTAAATGGAAGGAAAACAAATTTGGAGTGGTTAAATTTGAATAATACTTATTTAGGTTAGAACTTCATTGCAGGGTTCTACTTAATATCTTACAAAAAAAATGACCCCTTTAAAATATTTTAAAGGGGTCATTTTTTTGTTTTATGGCTGATTAAAGAAACTCACTCAGCGCTAACCATCGTAGTTCTTTGGTATCTAACTCATCTACAATTTGCGTTAACTCAGCCGAAATTTTCATGATTTTTTCATGATCATCAGATGCCATGGTTAACTCTTCAGATAAATCGTGCTTTCTTTTCTCTAGAAGGGGCATTTCTTTTTCAATATTCTCAAACTCTCTTTGCTCATTAAAAGAAAGTTTCGTTTTTGTTTTTCCGGCTTTCTGAGCTACTTCTTTAGGCTTAGATTTAGCCTTTTTTTCTTCCGCTTTTTGAATGGCTTTCCATTCTTCATATTGGGTGTAATTACCCGGGAAATCTTTAATTTCCTCGGCATAATCTAAAGAAAAAATATGCTTTACAATACGATCTAAAAAGAAACGATCATGACTTGCAATAACTAGGCAGCCTGGAAAAGATTGTAAAAACTCCTCTAGTACGTTTATAGTCAAAATATCCAAATCATTGGTAGGCTCATCCAGAATCAAGAAGTTCGGGTTATTCATTAATACCTGAACCAAATGGAGTCTTTTACGTTCGCCACCGCTCAATTGATCTACACGCATATAATGCATGTCTCTTGGAAAAAGAAACCGCTCTAACATTTGAGCTGCAGAGATGGTTTTTCCTCCTTTTAACGGAAAGAATTCGGCTATTTTTTTAATAACTTCTATTACCCGTTGGTCCATTCCGCCTTGCAAGCCATCTTGCGAATACAATGAAAACTTCACGGTTTCACCTACCACTACTTTTCCGCTGTCAGGTGCTAATTTACCCAACATCATATTGATTAGCGTAGATTTACCACTACCATTTTTCCCTACTAATCCAATAACATCATTTCTACCAAATTTGTAATCGAAGTTTTTAAATAGAACTTTATCTCCGTATACTTTTGACGCATTATGAAACTCTAGAATCTTACTTCCTAAACGTTCCATTTGAGTGCTAATGGTTGCTTTTTCTTCTTTGGTTTGGATAGATGCCGTTTCTTTAATTGCGCCAATAGCATCAATTCTAGCTTTCGACTTCGTAGTTCTTGCTTTGGGTTGTCTTCTAAACCACTCCAATTCCTTTTTTAGTAAGCCTTCGGCTTTCTGTTTTTGCGACACATTATTGGCTTGACGCTCTTCTCTTTTCTCTAAGAAATAACCGTAACTACCTCGGTAAATGTGCATTTCACCACGATCAATTTCAATAATTTTATTGGTAACCGCATCTAAAAAGTAACGGTCGTGTGTGACCATAAATACGGTGGTATTACTTGTCTTTAAATAATCTTCTAACCACGAAATCATTTCGATATCCAAGTGATTGGTAGGCTCATCAAGTATGATTAAATCGGGGTTTTCAATCAGTAATTTGGCGAGCGCAATTCTTTTTTGTTGTCCACCAGAAAGAGTTCCTACTTTTGCATCTAAACGATCCAGACCAAGCTTACCAAGAATCTCTTTTACTTTGTTTTCAACGTTCCAAGCATCCAACCGTTCCATGGCATCATACAGTTCGGTTACTTTTTCAAAGTCCTCCGCAATAACAGCTAATTCGTAGCTTTTCACTACACTAAACAGCTCGGAGTCAGAAGAAAAAACAGCATCCAGTACGGTCAATCCAGGTTCAAAAGTGGCTTCTTGCATCAGTAAGCCCACTTTAATACCATTTCTAAAAACAACGCTTCCTGAATCTGGTTCTTCCATACCTGAAAGGACCTTTAGTAAGGTGGTCTTACCCGATCCGTTTCGAGCTATTAAACCCACTTTATCTCCCTTGTCAAGGCCAAAGGTTAGTTTGCTAAACAGCACCTTATCACCATACATTTTTGAGAGGTCTTCAACCGATAAATAGTTCATTTGAAATGGTTTTATGAGCGCGCAAAATAC
>CAXMPG010000152.1:0-2960 GCA_964195485.1 uncultured Desulfobacterales bacterium | reverse complement strand
GGGTTAGAATGTAAAGCCATTAAAAAAGTACGTGACGATATGGGATTAGATAACGTTACGGTTATGATTCCATTTTGTAGGACTCCTGAGGAAATGAAATGCGTGTTAGATACTATGGAAGAGTTTGACCTAAAACGTGGCGAGAACGGACTAAAAGTATTCTTAATGGCGGAATTACCATCCAATATTTTAATGGCAGAAGAGTTTGCCGCACATATTGACGGGTTCTCCATTGGCTCAAACGATCTAACACAATTAACTTTAGGATTAGATAGAGATTCTAGTTTGGTAGCACATCTATACGATGAAAGAAACCCAGCAGTAAAACGCTTGATTAGTAACCTTATTAAAACCGTAAAACCACTAGGTGTTAAAGTAGGAATCTGCGGTCAAGGTCCATCCGATTATCCTGATTTTGCAGAGTTTTTAGTCAATGAAGGAATTGATACTATTTCGGTAACGCCAGATTCGGTATTGAAAACCTTAAAAGCCATCAATAAATTTGAAGAGGCTAAAGAGGCTTAACTGAATTGACCAAAATTTTAGACCTACTAGGTTTTCAAAACCTAGTAGGTCTTTTTTCCTATTTATAAACTTAACGGAGTAACCTAAAATACCAATTAAACAGCCCTACTTTTGAGAAGTATGAATGAATCATCTATTGTAGCGAAAAAGAAAGAATTGAGAAAAGCAATGTTTTCAAAAAGAGCATCACTAAAACCTTCTCTAAAACTGGATTTAGATAATAATATTAACCAACAGCTCTTTGATATAATCACAGCGCAAAAAGCCCAGATTATTCACTCCTATTTACCCATGGGCGCTGAAGTAGCTATTTTTCCATTAATTCAAAAACTGTTAGATTTAGGAATCACGGTCGTTTGTCCGAAAACATTACCCAAACGAAAACTAGAACATCGCGTACTAAAATCATTAAATGAACTGGAAGAAGGTATTATGAAAACCTTTCACCCAAAAGAACCAGAGATTTTTGATGGAAAATGTGACGTGATTATTGTTCCTGGTTTAGCTTACGACTCTCTAAAATATAGAGTGGGTTATGGCGGTGGTTACTATGATGGCTTTTTGGCGGATCAACCCCATGCATTAAAAGTGGGTGTTTTTTACTCCTTCCAAGAGGTTGAAAGTGTACCAAAAGAGGCGCATGATTTATGTCTTGACCGAATTGTTACAGCTTAAATAAGATATTTGCATCCTATTTACACCCTCTTGAAATTCCATCTAGTACAGCACCAGTAGGACATGCAATTCTACACCAAATAAAAGGGTAGCGCAGATTAACGCCAATTATCAAAGCAGAAATAGCGAACCAAATAGCGTTGAATTCTAATCCGAATAAATCCGGAAATAATTCAAAATTACCCCAAGAACGAAGACCTAATAACAAGCCTACAATCAATACCAATGTTAATCCGTCTCTAACGTACTTAATGGTTTTGTTAGAAAGTGGAAATTGGGCAGTAAATTTTTTCTTAGAGATGGCCAAACTAAGCCGTTGTGCATGTCCGAATGGACAAACGTACGCACAATATATATTACTTCCCCAGATGGCTCCTAGTAGACTGAAAAACGCGTAAAACGCAATTAGTGGAGAAAGAGCCGTACCAAGAAACGGATGAATAAAGCTCACATAGGTAAAGGAGTTATTCATGAAAAAACCAATGTACATCACAGAAACCACCGATAGAATACGAATATCTCGTTTTGACTTTTTATACTTTTTTTGAAATCCGTACAAAAACATTAACCCAATCACACCTACATGGAGAATCCACCATAAGCTATTAACGGCTTCTACTCCAAAAGAGGATATAAGCCTATCACGATTGAAGTTTTCGGTAAAATCATTACCCAGTCCACTACCTAATTCAGTAACGGTTTTGGCTATGGCATCAGAGGTTAACGTTGCTCCAGAAACCGCATCAATTTCATTCGCTTCATCAACCGGTAAGTCAATGAATGAAGAATAAAACCCAGCCCTTACAATTTTAGCCAAATAACTTTCGGTTTCTTTAGATGAAACATGTTGCACTTTTTCAATGGCTCCTTCCGAGTTAAGCAACATCCCAACACTTATAGGGCCCGCATAACCTTTGATATGACTGAAACTAAGTCCACTCTCTACATAAAAATACGTTCCATTTTCTACCTTAATTTCAAGATACAAATACTCCTTAGTAGATTTAGGGATTGCCTCAATTCGCTTATCGAATAAAAGATCGACATGTCTTATTAGTTTCAGAGCATTTTCTTCTGAAAATTTCAATTTTTCCTCTTCAAAAGAAATTATGTTTGATGATTGCCCGGTTTCCTTGTTATTCTGCAGCAAAGACCATCCCTCCCCTTTGGTCTCAACGCTCCCAATTTCTCCGAAATTATGAATCACCTTTTCCTCACCCACCATAATTGGTTGAGAGTAGCCAGTTTCTTCATGTTCCAAATGAGCCAATACCTCTACAATTTGTAATGGTCCGTTCACCCAGAAGAAACCAAAAAAGGCGCTGACCACTACTGTGATTAACACCTTTTTAAGTGGTATGTTTTTGAACCTTTCCAATTAGAGCACTTCTGCCGTTTTAATCGCAATTTCTTTCACCCATTGGTTTAATGGCGCATCTGGTAAAATAGCATCTTGGATATATTTCACATTGCCATCCACAGAAATAGCATCTACCGCAGCTTGAATTATTTTTTCTTGAAAATAGGCGTCATTAGCAATCAAAACAGGAATTACAATTACGTTATCGTTTAGCTCCTGTAACTTTAAAATTCCGTTTTTAGTCGGCTCTTGAGAATAGTGAACTAAATGTCCACACCACGCATAAGCAATATCTTCATGTCCCGTTTTTAGTTTCAAATACTTACCAATTTCTTCCACCATTTCTTCCCATTGCTGGTTGTATTGTTGGTCTCCATAAGCTACTAGCAAAACTCCTTCG
>CAXMPG010000151.1:0-19649 GCA_964195485.1 uncultured Desulfobacterales bacterium | reverse complement strand
TGATATCCAATTGAATACCTCTTCTAGTTTGCCAATAACTTACCAGTGGTCTCCCAGTTTTACCATGGGCTGTACTGATTGTCCTAGCCCTATTGTAAAGCCAGGAGAAACAACCATGTACACGTTGGTTTATGGGGATTTAAATAATTGTTTTTCTTTTGATACTACCGTAACCGTCCGGGTAAGCGATGAGTTTAATGTGTACATTCCAAATACGTTTACTCCTAATGGAGACCACTTAAATGACACATTTATCCCTGTTACCTATGGAATAGAAGAAGTGATTTATATGCAAATTTATGACAGGTGGGGTAAACTTGTTTTTGAAACAGAAGAGCTAGACACCGGTTGGGATGGAAAGGTGAATGGAAAAATATCCGCGCATAACTCCGTGTATTCTTATTTGGTTAGAGCCAAAAGATACAATGGTGAAATCAAAGATTTTCTTGGAATGGTAATATTGATAACGAAGTAGTTCTTATCCTAAAATAGCCTTTTTTAACCCTAGCATTTTTAAAGCAGAAACACCCGCTTCAACACCTTTATTTCCGTGAATACCCCCCGAACGATCAATAGATTGTTGCTTGGTATCATCGGTTAAAACGCCAAATATTATGGGCTTACCGCTTTTTAAACCAACATCTTTTACGCCTTGTGAAACGGCTTGACTTACAAAATCAAAGTGAGAGGTTTCTCCTCTAATGACAGTTCCAATACAAACTACAGCGTCAACTTCAGGCTTTTCAGCTAACCATTGAGCCGCTAAGGGTAATTCATAGGCCCCAGGAACATCTAAACGAATAATATTCTCTGAAAGGACTCCATTATCTAATAAAGCAGTTTCTGCTCCGTCAGCAAGGTTTCCGGTGATATCTCCATTCCATTCTGCTCTTAAAATAGCAATGGTAAAATCAATTCCGTTTGGAACTAATTCGGAATTGTAATCGGATAAATTGTTATTTACTGTTGCCATTATGAGATTTTAGATTGCAAAAATAAGTTTTCAAGGCAAGAATATTACCATAGCTCAATGCGGTATTTCCACATCAAAGCAATCGCTAAGAACCGTAGCGTTTTTCCAATGAACATACCTACTAGAGCCGTTACCGGATGAACTTTCGCATATCCAAGTCCAACAGCCATAGGATCGCCAATACCAGGCAACCACGTTAATAATGCAAATAACCAACCTCTTTTTTGAATCGAATACATGTATTTCTCAAAACTAGCAGGTTTAATCTTAAACCATTTTTCTAACCATTCCCATTTACCTAACCTACCCATGTAATAGGTTATCATTCCGCCAATAGTATTTCCGATTCCGGCAACTATGACTAAAGGATAAGGGTTGAACTCGCCATATAACAAACCTAGAAAAACCGCCTCAGAACCAAAAGGTAGAATCGTTGCCGCAAGTATGGATGATAAAAACATCCCCAAATAACCTAATTCTATCCAATCCATGAATGGCAAAAGTAACGGTATTGTTTAAAGTCAAAGTTAAAAGAGTCATTAAAAAACAAAAGAATAGGGGGAGGTGGTATAAAAATTAGGCACAAAAAAAGCGGGCTTACCAATGAAGCCCGCTTTCAAAATATGATTGGATTTATGACAACATTTCCTGTCGTAACAAAAACTCTAATTGTTCATTTGAAATCTTTAATTGTTCCATCATGAATTTATTTTCTCTTCTTAATCGATGGGTTTCAAATGCGTTAGAAATAATATTTCTTAAATAAGTCTCATCCCACGGTTTTTGAACGTAATGATAAATTTTCCCTTTATTAATAGCATCAATAACCGCTTGAATGTCAGAGAAACCCGTAATTAATATCCGAATGGTATTAGGGTAATCATTTACAATAGACTCTAAAAACTCCACTCCCGTCATGAATGGCATTCTTTGGTCGGTAATGACAATGGATATTTTATTGTTATCTAGAATCTTTCGGCCTTCCGCACCAGATTCAGCCGTATAAATTTCGTAATCCCTACGAAAGGCTGCTTTAAAGCTAATTAGGTTATTAGGCTCGTCATCGACATACAATAACTGCATTTTATCCTTTGAAAGAGGTGTATTTTGGTTTTCAGACATTTTTTTCGTTTTCTGGGCATTCACAGCTCGAAAATAGTACAAAACTTTTAAACCTTTTGACGAAATATTAACAATTAACTTTTTGTCGATAGCAATTGAATCAAGATTGATAAACCCATGCTTTTACAGCAAGGCTTTTAGTATACTTTTGAATTCAAGATGAATCTATATGAGTGTAATTATTAAATCTGTTGATAATCAGGATCGTACGTTTGCTCCTGCATTTTTCCGATTAAGTCATTCATCTTCAAAACTATCATTGTCTACGTTGTTATCGAAGAATCCCCATATTTCGGTATCAGATGAAATTGATGGACAGGTTAGGGAACTAGTGAAATCTAGATACCCTGCCGGTTTGGAGATGAAAGAACTTAATACGAAAGTAAAAGCCATGTTCGGTACTAAGAGTACAGATGAGTATGGGGCTTGGGTATTTTATCCTTGGCTTAATAAGTTGATTCATATTCTGGATGAACAAGAATTCATAGAACTTCGTACCAATAGAAACCTGAATAAAATTACTATTGAAGAACGGGATATTCTTTCTACCAAAATTATTGGAATTATTGGATTAAGTGTAGGGCAATCAATTGCGCTTACTTTGACCATGGAAAGAGGTTGTGGGGAATTGAGATTAGCTGATTTTGACCAATTAGAATTATCTAACTACAATAGAATACGTACACCTCTATATAATATAGGTCAGTATAAAGCAATTGCTACGGCTAGAGAAATTGCTGAAATAGACCCCTTTATTAAAGTAAAGGTCTTTTTAGATGGAGTGACCAAAGAGAATATGAGCGACTTTATGTTAGGGGATTCAAAACTCGATTTACTGGTAGATGAGTGTGATGGTTTGGATATGAAAATTCAAGCTAGAGAATTTGCACGTGAACATCGAATTCCAGTAATTATGGATACCTCAGACCGAGGAATGGTTGATGTTGAAAGGTATGATTTATCACCTGACTTACCTATTTTACATGGTAAAGTAATAGGGTTAGATTCCGAAAAATTGGTAGATTTGACTAATGAAGAAAAAATTCCAATTGTTTTACAAATATTAGATTTTGAAAAATTATCTGATAGAGCAAAATCATCACTGGCAGAAGTGAAAAAGACCATTAGTACATGGCCTCAATTAGCTACTTCTGTAATATTAGGAGGGGCTGTAGGAGCCGATGTTTCTAGAAGAATATTACTAAAACAGTTTACAGATTCTGGAAGGTATTATGTAGATATTGAAAATATAATTAAGAATAAAGAAGAAAAAAAAGGTTAAGTAAATAATAAAGTAACACACCACCTACTTTAATAAACAACTATTAAATTATGTGTATTAGTTTTCAAGTTCAAATAGGTATGAACTCCTGTTAATTAATACAGAGTGAAGTAGTTTAAAAATAATGTTTGATAAAGTCGTATTACTATGTTAAGAATTAGGGCGTTTAGGGCTCCTGATGACCAAGAGGCTTGTGAAAAGTTTGCCATTGGTCACAAAAAAGTCCTTGAAGATATTGGCGTAAAGGTTACATCCGGTACTAACGATTGGATAAGTGATCCCTACGTGTATGTTATGGTTGTTGAAGATACTGAAAAAGGCAATGAGATTCTTGGAGGTGTAAGGTTGCATGTTGCAAATAGAGAGACTGTATTACCTATGGTAGAGGCCATTTCTAAAGTAGAGAATAAAATTTTTAATGAAATTGATAAATTAATTGATGGAGGAACGGCTGAAATATGCGGGATTTGGAATAGTAGGTCCATAATGGGGCTTGGACTGGGGGCAATATACCTTATGAGATCGTCCATCGCTTTAGCATCTCAAATTGGACTGGATACCATTTTATCTTTTGCATCAAGAGCTACTAGACAACGGGGATATGAAAAAGGTTTTGAGCCATTTACAGTGGTTGGAAATAAAGGTGAATTTAATTATCCGAAATTAGATTTAATAGCGACTGCAGTAATTTGTTATGATCCTCTTGAATTGAGGTTAGCTTCAGAAAAGGAAAGGGTTGAAATTTCTAAATTAAGAGATAGATTGAAATTTATTGCCACTGAAACATGGCCGAAAGGAGAGTTCGAGTTGGAGTATGACTTGAAATTAGACAGTATTAAAGAAATTTAAAAAATGAAATTATTAACAACATTGGTGTTTTTTGCGTTCTTTCCATTTATGGGATGGTCTCAATCTGTTTATGTTTTTGATAATACAGAGGAAGTACATTTTATTAAAAACTTTGAGTATTTCGTGGATTATTCAGAATCATTTAGTATTTCTAATATTGACAAGGCTCCTTTTTTAAATTTCACCAAATCAAATCGTTCTGATTTACAAAGTGTAAGTAGTACTTGGATAAAGATTAAATATAGAAGTATAGAAGATTTTAATAATTTGGCTGTATTAATTGATCAAGCAAATATTGATACTATTGAGTATTTCCAATTAAATGTTGATGGAGAATGGGATAAAACTTTATATGGGAACAATATGGCTTTTAATACCCGAAAATATAAGAATAATCATTTCATTTTTGACTTGGAAAATACGATTGAGCAGAAAACTATATATTTCCGATTAAAGAATAATGTAACTACCTCATATAATATAATTGCAGGCTCTCAAAATGCTGTTCTAGATTACGAGCAAAATGGATCAACAATGTTTGCTTTTATTTTTGGGGTGTTCGCGGTAATGATTGCCTATAATTTGTTTTTGTATGTTTCCATTAGAGAAACCGTTTATCTTATTTACGTAATTCAATCCTTTTTTACCGCTTTACTTCAAGCAATATTATATGGGTTTTCGTTTCAATATTTTTGGCCGGAAAATATTTTTTTTCAGGAGTATGGGAGTGAATTGATGACTGTTATTGGTACTATTGGTGGCTTGGTTTTTATGAATGTTTTCCTAAGAACCAAAAAACACACTCCAGTACTATTTAAACTTTCGCAAGTCTTTATTGCCATATATATAGTTTTAGGAATTTCTGTTGGTATTAATAATAGCTTGGTTAATAGCATACTGCTGGGTGTTCAACCTTTTTCAGCCTTATTCATTTTGTTTATCGCGGTAAGAGTATGGTTAAAAGGATATGAACCAGCTAAATATTATTTATTGGCGTGGTCAACTTTCTTACTTGGCATTATGGTTTTCGTTTTAGCCGAAGTAGGCATTATTGAACGTAATAATTACACCACACTTACGATGACTATTGGAGCCGCATTAGAAGTTGTATTACTTTCTTTTGCATTAGCAAATCGAATCAATATTTTGAAAACAGAGCAGGAGGTAGCAGTCGCAAAATCCTTTACGCTAGAAAAAGAAAAGGCATCCTTAATTCAGAAACAAAATATTGTACTGGAACAAAAGGTAATGGAACGCACGTCTCAATTAAAAAAGATTAATTACAAATTGGAGGATAAAAATCAAGAAATAGAATTAGCTTATTTAGAGTTGAAAAACACACAGTCACAATTAGTTAACGCAGAGAAGATGTCGTCTTTAGGTCAATTAACTGCTGGGATTGCACATGAAATTAATAACCCAATCAATTTTGTAAGTTCAAATATTAATCCGTTAAAACGAGATGTTGATGATGTGATTTCAATTTTTGAAGAGACGGAAAGGTTAGCTAAAAAATCTTTGCCAGAAGAAGATTACCTAAAAATTCAGGCCATGAAAAATGACTTGGATTACGATTATGTTAAAAATGAAATAAATCAGTTATTGGAAGGTATGCGAGATGGGGCAAATCGAACAGTAGAAATTATTAAAGGACTAAAACTCTTTTCAAGGGTAGATGAAACCGATTTGAAAAAGGTGAATCTAGAAGATGGATTAAATTCTACATTGATTTTATTAAATAGTAGTATTAAACATCATTTAAAAGTAACAACAAATTTTTCAAATATTCCGAATGTAGAGTGTTTTGGTGGTAAAATGAATCAAGTATTCATGAACGTTCTTAGCAATGCGGTACAAGCCATTAAAAGTACAGAAAGAGAAGATGGCGAAATTGTGATTACCACAACGACAGATGAAGGAAAAGTAAGAATTTCTATAGCTGATAACGGACCAGGGATGACCGAAGAAGTAAAAGTGAAATTATTTGAGCCATTCTTTACCACTAAACCGGTAGGAGAAGGTACTGGCTTGGGTCTTTCTATCGTATATAAAATAATAGAGCGTATTAACGGAAATATAAAAGTGAACTCCATAATTAATGAAGGAACTGAATTTATTATTACATTACCTATAACAAACATAACTAAAGCACCACACCATGATTAACCTAGAACAAGAACATATGGGATCCGTTCTCTATGTGGATGATGAGCAGAATAATCTGACGTCATTTAGGGCTGCTTTCAGACGTCAATTTCGAGTCTATACGGCCATAAATGCGGTTGAAGCTCTTAAGGAACTAAAAAAGCATCCGGAGATTAAGGTAATTATCTCCGATCAACGAATGCCTGATATCACGGGTGTGGAGTTTTTTGAAAAAGTAAGGCACATTTATCCCAATAAGGTTAGAATTATCCTTACCGGTTATAGTGATATTAGCGCAGTAATTGATGCAATAAATAAAGGTCAAGTATATCGTTTTATTGATAAACCGTGGGACATGGACCGTGTATTATTTGCGGTTCAAGATGGGATAGAATTATTCGATACCAGAAGCAACTTGGCTAAGAAAAACGAGTCATTACAGGCAGCATATAATGAGTTAGATAAGTTTGTTTATAGTGTATCTCATGACTTACGATCTCCATTAATGTCAATTTTAGGTATAGCTAATCTGGCAGAAATCGATGTGGAAGATCCAAAGTCGTTAGAATATTTTAAATCTATCAAAGGAATGGTAGGTAAACTAGATGGCTATATTCATCAAATTATTGATCATTATAAAGGAACACATGGAAGTGAATTTTCTGACAATGTCAATTTTGAGTTGTTAGTCAATGAAATCATTGAAAGTATTAAGTATCATCCTAGTGCACAAGGCGTTAAGTTTAGTGTGGATATTAAGCAAGAGGGTGACTTCATTTCAAATGAAATGAATATAAAAACAATTCTGAGCAACTTAATTTCGAATGCGTTTAAATACCAAAGAGAAAATGAGTTGAATAAATCTGTAGTTGTCAAAGGAGTAATTCAAACTACAGGTGCTACCATTAGTGTGATTGACAATGGAATTGGAATCAAGGAAGATAAGATTGATGAAGTTTTTAGTATGTTTTATAGAGCAAAGCAGGATAATACAGGCTCTGGTTTAGGACTATTTATTGTCAGAGAAGCAATAGAGAAGCTAGGGGGTGAAATTGATTTACAATCCAAATTTGGAGAAGAAACAGAAATAACATTGAGTTTACCAGGCAAAAATGGGTAGAAAACTAAACATAGTAATTGTTGACGACAATGAAATAGATTTAATGATTGGTGAAAGAATGATATCAAGAGTTAACGCTAGCATTAATGTCAAAACTTTCCCTTCTGGAGACGAGGCTTTAGCTTGGATTAAGGAAGAGGGTAAGGACTGTATTGACCAAAAAACAATATTTTTAATAGATATTTATTTACCTAATTGTAATGGGTTTATTGTTTCTAAAGATATCGTGAAGTTATCAAAAGAACAAAAATGTGAATGTATATGCTACTTATTATCAGCTACAATAGATCAGTCTGATAAACGTAAGATTGAATTAAACAAAGACCTTAAAGGCTTTATTGGTAAACCTATAACAGTTGATGTAATCAATAATATTATTGAAAACTATGCTTAAAAAAGTGGCTAACTACTTCTCTTCAGAGTAAGGAATAGTATGCAGAATGTGTTTAATCACTTCAATCCTAGCTGACCCTTTTCTATTTGCTTTAATGACCTTCCATGGCGCATAGTCGGTGTTTGTTTTAGCGAACATTTCTTTTTTATAATGTGTATATGACTCCCATAAACCTTGAGCCTTACTATCCACAACGCTATATTTCCATTTTTTTAAAGGATTGTTTTGAATACCTGTGAATCTTTTTTGTTGTTCTTCCTTAGAAATAGAAAAGTATACTTTTATCAAAATGGAATTCTCGTTTACGAGCATTCTTTCAAAATTGTTTACTTCGTTCATAAATTGCGTATACTCTTGATCAGTACAGAAGCCATTAACGGGTTCTACAATAGCACGGTTATACCAACTACGATCAAAGAACAGCATTTCACCTGCTTTTGGAAAATGATAGATATAACGTTGAAAATACCATCTTTCGTTCTCTTCTTTTGTAGGTTTTGGTAAGGCTACGGTTTTTAAATGACGTGGATTTAAAAATTGAGTTATACGCCTAATAGCGCCACCTTTACCTGCAGAATCACGTCCTTCAAAAATGATGATTACTTTTTTATTACTCGTTTGTAACCAAGCTTGAAGTTTTAAAAGTTCAATTTGTAACTTCTTAAGCTCCTTCTCATATCGGATATTTCGAATACTTTTCTCTAGGTTTATTTCCCTTTGAGAGAGCAATGATTTTAATCCTTGTTTAGAATTTAAAATCATTATTTCTTTTTCTGTTAACTCAAACATAATTAGTCGGATGAGTGGATTGAACGTTGGTATCTCATAACTACATTTGGGTCTGGGTTTAAGATAGTGGCGGCTTCATTTTTACCGTCATAATCAAATTTTGAGAGAAAATATCGAATAGACTCTAAACGCGCTATTTTTTTGTTGTTCGCTTGAATAATTGTCCATGGAGTTACCATAGTGTGGGTTTTACTAAACATCTCTTCCTTATAGAAGGTGTATTTATCCCATAGGTCTTGGCTTTTTTCATCCACAGGACTTATTTTCCATAATTTTAAAGGGTCAGTTTTTCTAGAGATAAATCGCTCTAATTGCACCTCTTTTTTAATAGAAAACCAGAACTTAATAATATGTACGCCTTCTTCATGTAGCATTTGCTCAAACTCAGGCACCTGCATTAAAAAGGTTTTGTATTGCTTGTTAGAGCAGAATCCCATAACGGGTTCAACAACAGCGCGATTATACCAGCTACGGTCAAAGAATACTATTTCTCCGGGCTGGGGTAATTCTTTCACATAACGTCTAAAATACCACTGTCCTTGTTCTTTCTCTGTCGGTTTAGTCAATGCTATCACACGCATAGAACGTGGGTTTAAATGCTCCGTAAAACGTCTTATCGAACCACCTTTACCAGCGGCATCTCGACCCTCAAAGATGATAATGACTTTTTTCTTATGTTTTACTACCCATTGTTGCAGTTTAACGAGCTCCACCTGTAGCATTCTTAGCTCGTTTTCATAGGCCAAGTTTTTTTCCATTTTTGAAATAGAAATTCCTTTGCCTTTTAGTAGATCCCGCAATTCTTCTGGAGTTTTCAATTCAAGAAATTCGGTATGTGTAATTTGATTTTCCATTGATTAGTGATTACTCCAAAAATAACTCGAAGGAGACATTAAATATTATTATAAATTAAATTTATTATTTATAACCCGAATGTGTACATTGCCATTCAATTTAAATCAAAAATCAAAAATCATATGAATAGGAATTTTATTTTATCTCCATTAGCCCTTGCCGTAGGAGCAATGGTATGGGTTAGTGCCTCAGGTGGCGTTGCTCAAGTTCAGAGTAAAGACCGTACTGGAAGTCCCGTTAGTGATAATGCATGTACCATGTGTCATACACCTTCAGCTAACTTTTCTACGTCTGCATCAATTAAAATTAAAGACGCAAATGGAGTGGAAGTTTCAGAATACGTACCGGGCGACTTATATACATTAACCGTTGGTGTACAGTCAAGTGGTGATAATGGGCATGGTTTTCAAATTACTGGAATGTTTGCCAATAATACTTCCGCTGGTTCGTGTAATCCAATTACCACAAATACACAAAAGATTAGCTTGAATAACCGTTGGTATTTTGAACATTCTAGTTTACTAACTGGCGGGGTGTATGAAATGGAGTGGTTGGCTCCTCAATCTGGAAACGGTGACGTAACGTTTTACGGTAGTGCGTTAGCTACTAATGGAAATGGGGTGACTAGTGGTGACGATTATGAGAATATTCCAAATCTAATAATTTCAGAAGCGACTACCACAAGTATTGCAAAATTGAATAAGGAAATGGATGTGAAATTATATCCTAATCCAGTAAGTGCAAATCTTAATGTAAGTTTATCAAATAACGAAATCGAGAAGGTAGAAGTTTTTGATATTACCGGAACGCTTGTTATAAGTAAAGAAGTTAAGTCATCATTTACTCAACTAGATATGTCTGAACTAGGTAACGGAAATTACGTGGTAAAGGTTTTATCAGGTAAGGATGTTAAAGCCTTAACAGTGATAAAGAATTAGAATTATTACCGCATAAAAAAAGGGAGCTAATAGCTCCCTTTTTTTATGCGTGTTATTTTTTATTCACCTAAACGGATAATTAAACCGCCACCTACATCACCAGAAATAAATGATGAACCAACATAAGCTCCAGCACTAGCTCCGCCAGTACCAACACCAATACCAATGCCACCCCATTGGATTGGGGCAAGTGCACGTACGTGTAAATCGATTCCAATTTTCTCAGAGAACATTATTTTAGCACCTAAACCAAATCCAATAGCAAAACGGAGCATATCTGTTTGAGAATATTGATCGTAATAGTTATCAAAACTTGAGAAGTTGTAATATGCTGCACCCAAGCTCATTGATCCGTATGGAGTTACTGGGCCACCATCCGTTAAGTTTCTTATACCACCAAGTAGATAGTAATTTTCAGAAACATCACAAAATTTACCATTACTAACTCCTCCACCCGGATAGTAATAATCGTTAATTGAAATAGTAGACCTTGTATTAGAATAAGAGAACTGAACGGCATTATCGCTATCTAAATTATAGTCTATGTTAACTCCAAATGTTTCTGCACCTTTAACTTTTAGCTCGCCACCATAAATGGGTACACGTGCTCCGAAGTTATAGCCGAAAGTAGGAATGATATCAATTTGAGAAAATCCTAAAACTGGCGCTAAGAATAAGCCTATTGTGGCTAACAGAATATGTTTTTTCATGATTTTTGTTTTTACAAATTTATTAATAATCCAATAGAATGGAAATTTTTTAAATCACTTAATTATGGAAGTTTAAAAGTTCATCCAATGTTTCCGTAGAAACAGAATGATAATTAGGTCTTGCTTTGGCGTAAATAGCAGAGGCTCTTTTTCCGGAGGGATCCACTTTTAATAAGGCACGATATAATGGCGTTAAAAACTTTCTTCTGCCTACAGTAGTTAAAAAACGCTCCACTTTAGCATCTACTTTGTGGTATTCAGAAAGAATACTTTTTTCTAACCAAATAGCTAAGATTTCATTGTTCCCTGATTTTGAGAAATTGAACGCATTATCGAGCTCGTCAAAACGGTCTACTTGCAAGGTATCAGGTAATTTTCTGATAAACTGTAACCATTCATTAGTAGACCAATTTTCTGTGTCTATTTCATCCGCAGTAAAAGCACCATCGGTCCATGCTTTAAGGGTTGAACTTACGTTTTGAAATCTTTTTGAAGTGATTTTAGGACTATTATTAGGTAACCCTGGTTCGTAAATCCATTTTTCAATCATTAATGCGTCTCTTGAAAATGAATCGAGTACAATTAGATTACTATCTAAGTACACTATAAATTCTTCGGTGGTAATATTCTTAAAGGAATGATCCGTAAAGTATTGTTTTAAGAAATCATCCATTTCCTTTTTCGTGAACTTATTCTTTAACATGGTTAAGAAAAAGAAGCCTTTTTCATACGCAATATCACTCATTCCGTCATCAGGATTACGACCCAATAAATCTAGTTTTAATCGGGTGTCTTCTTCCGGTAAATCAGTTAATGTAAATGCTAAATCTTGGTGGCCTAAAATTGCTAACATGTCTGCGTAATCTTGTCCGTAAAGCGAATCCATAATTCTACGTTCCAAATAAACGGTAAAACCTTCATTCATCCAGAAGTCATTCCAATTTGCATTGGTAACAAGATTTCCAGACCAAGAATGGGCTAATTCATGCGCAATAAGCGAAGTTAAAGAGCGATCTCCAGCTATGATAGTTGGTGTTACAAATGTTAACCTTGGGTTTTCCATTCCTCCAAAAGGAAAAGAAGGAGGAAGGACTAATAAATCATACCGTTCCCAACGGTATTTACCAAAAAGCTCTTCCGCAATTTGAACCATTTGTTCTGTTTCTCCGAATTCGTAAATCGCTGATTTTAATTGTCCAGGTTCTGCATAAACACCTGTCCTGTCGCCTAAACTACCAAATTCAATATCACCCACAGCTAAAGCCAATAAGTAACTAGGAATAGGTTGAGTCATTTCAAACTCATACACGCCTGTTGCGTTTTTAACTTGTGGGTTAGTCGCACTCATTAATGCAAGTAGTTCTTTAGGTACAGAAACCTTAGCGTCATACGTAAACTTAATTCCTGGACTATCTTGACAAGGAACCCAGCTACGTGCTAAAATTGCCTCTGATTGCGTAAACATAAAAGGATGAACCTTACCATAAGTTTGCGCAGGATTTAACCATTGAACTGCTGTGGCAGATGGAGCGGTTTGGTAAGAGATACTTACCGTTTTGGTTTCCGAAGTAATGGCTACATATAAAGGTGCGCCCATATGTTCTTTAGATTCGCCAATTTTAAATCCTGTTTCTTGACCGTTATCTAAGGTAACACCTAAAATATCAAGGTTTACCATATCAAAAATAATGGTATCGGTATCGCTGACATTAATAACGTTCCAGGTAGCGGTAGCGGTTATTATTTTAGTTTCAAAGTTGATATCCGCATCCCACGATAAGTGGTCAACATACGCATCTTTTTTTTGAGCGTAAGTATGAAAATCAGTGGAGTCATAGGTAACGACTTCTTCTGTTTTGGCCTGCTTAACTTGCTCTGGTGCAGCGCAAGACGCTAAAAAACTGGCAATAAATAGACTTAGAAATAATTGAATTGATTGATTCATGAACATTTTATTAGTTGGGTGGCAAATATAGGTTAAGTTGGGTGACAGAAAAGGGGTGAGAATTATGCCTCTCCCAACCACTGTTTAAACTCTTTGGTGCGGTTACGAGCAACAATAATCATCTCTTCCTCATAACCGGGAAGAGTTATTTTTAACCGACTATTGGTCCAAGCCGTAATCTCAAACCTAGCGTTAATATTCAAAACAAACTTTCGGTTTATTCTAAAGAATTCTTCCGGAGAAATAAGTTGTTCCAATTGGTCTAACGTATGGTCAATAATATAGTTTCTAGCGTCTTTAGTAAGAATATAGGTGGCTTTATCAAGGCTGTAAAACGCTTGAATATCCGTGCTCCCAATACTTTTAATGTGTTGGCCTACTTTAATCATAAAACGCTCTTTGTAACTCTTGTTTCCGGTATTTATTTGGCTGGCTAAAGCGGAAAGGATATCGGCATTAATGGTTGGTTTGGTAAGCTTTTGGAGTTTTTTAATGGCGTGTGATAAATCTTCGGTAGTTATTGGTTTTAGTAAATAATCAATTCCATTATTTTTAAATGCTTTAATGGCATACTGATCATATGCAGTCGTAAAAATGATGGGAGGAATAGAAGGGAGGTTTTCGTAAATATCAAAGCATAACCCATCTGCTAATTGAATATCAGAGAATATGAGATCTATATTTTGATGGGTGTTTAAAAATGTTTTGGCTTCTGATATAGATTCTAATTTAGCCAAAATTTGAATGGTGTTATCCACTTCATTAATAAGCCATTCTAGTCTTCTAGCGGCTCTAGGTTCATCTTCTATGATAATTGCGTTCATCATACTTTTACTTATCAGACACTTTTAACACTGGAATACATACCGAGTATTCACTTTCTGTTTCTGAAACTTTAATTTTTTTATCGTTAAAGTATTCGTAGCGCTCTTTTAAGTTGGATAACCCAATTTTGGTAGAAGGTTCTTTGGTTTGTTTTGGCTGTAAATTATTGGTAACCTTGATATAATCGTTTTCCTTAATTATGGTGATAATTAATGGACTATTACTGAGTGCTTCGTTGTGCTTAATGCAGTTTTCAACTAATAGCTGCAGCGCCATAGGTATGATGAAGTCGTCTTCTTTACACAGCACATCAATATTAAACTCCACCCGGTTTTCAAATCTTGTTTTAAGTAAAAAAGTAAAAGATTCAATAAATTTCAACTCCTCTTTCAAACTAATTAGCTCTTTATCCTTAGCATCCAATACATAACGGTATAAATCACTTAATTGATGAATAAATTTCACTGCTAATTTTTGGTCCTCATAAACCAATTCCGATAAGACATTAAAGCTATTAAACAAAAAGTGCGGATTGATTTGATTTCTCAAGGACTCGTATTTGTAAGTCATCATTTCGGTTTGAAGTTTTTCTTTCTCCAGTTCCATACTTATCATCGCACGTGCAAAACCAAAAAAAGTAAGGACAAACGAAACACCATACGCTATTTTCACAGTAGTGAACGAAGAGTTTAAAATGTTTGTCCATAATTCAGTAATAGTAAAGTCGTCTACAAATAGCAGATACATAGTAGATTGCACTATTGCATACGCCAGAATAGCGTACGTGCCGACACCAATAATAGAAAGGATTCCACGCTTAACTAACCCTTTTTTCCACGGTTGAATTTCATCTAAATATTTGAAAATAGCGCTATGTCCAACGGCTTGGGTAGTCCAAATAGTTGTACCCCAAATGGATCCGGTTATAAAGTATTCCCAGGAAGAAATAACATCTGACCAGAAAAAATAACTCGAAAAAAGATTGAGTAAAAACATCGCCCCAATGACTTGCCAAATGTTTTTAAAAGGTGCTATTACTGCTTTAAATGTCATGTTTCAAATATAGGTTTTCTAACGATTGAAAGGGTGTCTTAGATTACGGTTATTAGTGTAACTTTTTGATTTTGGTTAATTTTAAAAACTTGGTCTTCAAAATCAGCTGGACCGAAAAAGCCACGTGCATCGTTAGAATATCCGTAACCTTCTACCGGTTTTCCAAATGAACCGGTGTCCATTTTACCATTATCATTTTCATCGTGAAAGTACTGTATAGCATAGCTTCCTATGGCTAAGTTTTCAATATTTACCATGCATGTTTTGTCATTCACTTTCGAGCTTATCTTTTTTACTACTTTTTGATTGGCATCTAAAAGGCTAATCATAACGGTCCCCGAATTGGTTTTAAGTCCGTTAATTTGAATGGTTAAGGTGTTTTGAGCGCTACTAAAAAATGAGATAGAAGCAATGGCGATGGTAATAAATAATGATTTCATAATGTTTGTTTTTAGATGTTATAAATTGATTATTAGTTATTTGATTTGTGTAGAATCAGTGGTGGTTGGGCAATTTGATGTTAATCCTTCTAATTGACTTTTACCCCATGAAGGATGCATTTCAGCTACTTTGTTATAGGTGTCCCAGTTTTCAAGTAGTGCGTTTATTCTATCGCAATAGACTGATTTATCCGTTCCAAAAAAAGCAGCCATTCCAACTTCATTAGATAATTGCAAGTACAATGCGCGAGGGTTTGTAGCGTTTATAGCTAAAGATTTTTTGATAGAAACCATAGATAACATGGAGTACTCTTTTCCTCTAGTCATTGGGTCTATAACTAATCTACCGGTATACATAAACGATTGCAATGCGTACACTTCAGAATGGTTTGATTCTAATTCTAAAATGTGATTGATGGCCGATTCGGCTAAATCTAAGTACGCGTCTTTATTAATCACATCCTGATCCATAAAACTCATATAGATATAACATTGCGCTTGGTAATAAGATGGAAGCCATTCTTGGTTCGCTGTACTGGAAATACGGTTAAATGTATTCGCAGTATTTTGAAAATCAACTAAAGATTTAGCGGATTTAAATTGGCTTAAAGCAGATGACATAGCTGCATTAAAAGCGGTAGTATTTGCCATGGTTACCATGGATAAAAATAATGCTAATGTGGTAGTAATTTTTTTCATAGTTTTGATTATTAGTTATTTAGTTTATGTTTTGTTTGTTTTGAATTATTTTTTTTCCAACTTATGACTAGTTGTTGATCTTATCTAATTGATTGGTTTCACCGTTTTTGGTGAGTGTGATAAAGCATCCAACAAAGAAGAAACTGTTAGCCGCTGGTACAACCGGAGTACGATCGTAAACACCGATGTTATTTGGAGTAGAATCATATTGATATCCAAATATTTGATCCATGCCTAAAACGTTGGTAGCGGATGCGTAGAATATGATGTTTTGACGGTATAGGAAGCTCCAGTTTAAATCTACGCTGGTATTACTTGGTAATTTGGCTGCGTTAAAATCAGCACTGTTTTTATCGTTATAAACTCGTGGACTTCCAAATCTAAATGAACCACCAACGTATGAACGCCAAGAGCCAATCCAATGTTTATAAACCACGGTTAAACTATGTGGCACTGCAAAAGTTGGAGTGGCTGTGGTTGGATAGTATCGGTAATTACGTTCCGCTTTTAAGTAAGAGTAAGAAATCCAATATGAGCCGTTTTTAATGGTTTTAGCATCCTTAAAATACAGGTCTAATCCATACGCATAACCGTTGCCATTATTGGTATAAGGATCGCTAAGTGAATTACCAAACTTCACCAAATCGCTGTATTTTTTGTAATAGATTTCTGAACGTAAGGTTCTTTTATTGGTCGATCTAGAATAACTAAGAGTGTAATGATCTGCCTTTTCGTTTTGTAAATACGATTTACCAATGATAAGCTCGTTTACTGGATTCTGGTAAAACCATCCATATGCAGCTGAAAGGCTTGATTTATCGCTCAATTTATAAGCCGCTGATAACCGTGGAGAAACGGTGTTTCTATCTAAGTACTGAGAATGTTCAGCGCGTAAACCCGCATTGATTAAAAATTTTGAAGAAGTATAAATTTGTGCTTCCACAAAACCAGCAGTTAAGTTTTCTTGGTAGCTTACTGTACTGTCAATATCGGTATTTAATAGGCTATAATGGTTTCCAAATTGGGTATAGGTGTTTTCTATTCCCGTACGGAAACGAATTTTCTCCGTAAGCTCGTATTTGGCCGTAGCTTTAATATGGTTTCCTTTTAACTCTTGATTTAGGACATTGTTTTGCTGAGTGTACGCGTCATTATTATGGGTGTAAGAGGCGCCAATAGTGGTAAACCATTTTTCAGATAAAGAACCTCTCCAATTAGTGTTAATGAATTGATTGGTATTGCTTACGCCTGTTCCTACCTTGGTTTGAGAACCATCACGACTGGTTTGTTGCATGGAAAGGTTTGACGCATCAAAAGAACCGTAAATCTTCCACATCCCTGAAGCTTTGGTTTTTTGTCTGAAGCTTGCAGAACCGCCATAAGCAGTAGGTTCTTGGTTCCAATCGAAATTTTGAGGAATTAATTTCATGTACGGTTTTAAGTTCATGTAATTTACGGATGCAGTAATGGCGCCCGTTTTCCACATTTTTGTTCCGGCTAAATCACCACCAATGGTCATTAGCGAGAGATTCATGGAATTTTCAATGGGCATGTCATTCGTGCTTAGCGTCAATACGGATGAAAGGGCTTGCCCGTATTCGGCAGAATAACCTCCCGTACTAAAAGACGTACCGCTAAACATAAAAGGGTTAAACCGACCACGAACCGCCATGTTTGGAGCACTTGAAGTGTAGGGTTGGTGCACATAAATACCGTCAATATAGGTTCCGGTTTCGCTACCTTCACCACCATGCACAAAAAGCTTTCCTGATTCCCCATTATTACTCGTTCCTGGCAAAGAGCGCATCGCAGCGTTTATATCACCTAGTGAACCGGCAGTGGTTACCATTTCTAAAGAGCTCATTACAATAGCTTTTTCAGATTTTCCAGTGCCGTAAGAACCAGCCGTAATAGTTACCGCTTTTAGTTGGTTGAATTTTTCTTTTAAAACAATTTGAAGTTTAGGGCTATTGCCCGATAAGTGAACCGGTTGTTTGTAGTCTTCAAAACCAATAAACTCAACGATGATTACAAAATTTCCAGTATCTGAAAACGAAAATGAAAATGCTCCGTTTTGATTACTAGAAGCCCCAGAATAGGTGTCCTCTACATACACATTTGCACCCGGAAGTTCGTTTCCTGTCTTGTCGGTAATCGTTCCAGAAATGGTTTGAGTAAAGCTACTTGCCGATAATAGAATAAATGTAAAAAGTAATGTTGCTCTCATAATTCGTAGTTTATGAAAGCAAATGTGCAGGGAGAGTAACTTATTCTAAAATAGAAGTTACTGAACTGTCGAATTTATAGGATGAAGTGTAAAGCAAAAGCTTATTAAGCAAAATAGGAGACTTTAAACCCCATTTAATATCCAGAATTCTGCCGCTCCTAGTGTGGCAAATGGGTTGATATTTAATGCCTTTTCGTCAGAATCAATTAACATCGGAAAAACTATTACGCTAGGTGATTAGTAACTACTGCAAGTTTGATTCCTTTTAATTCTTTAGAAGCTTTCATTTGGATGATTTTGGTGTTTTGAAAATGTAATACTCATTAGCAGTTAGGTTTACAAAGTTGTTAGGAGATATTGTAGTACAACGTGCAAGTAATTATGATCCAAAATGGAAAGGGTTTATAAACGTTATTTAATAGTCAATTTAATGTTTCGTAACATTAATCATTACGTAATATTAGGAAACATTTAATCCTCTTTTTAATGGCTTTTTTTGCACAAAAAAACATGGAATTATTTATTGTGTCATTTGGGGCTATTTTCTCGGTTATGAACCCGTTAGGAACCGTTCCAATATTCGTTGGTTTAACCCAAGATGAAAATAAAGCGGAACGGTCAAAAATTGCATTTTGGGCTTCATTTAACGTCTTTGTCATCCTTATTATATCCTTTTTTGCGGGAAAGTATATTTTACTTTTTTTTGGAATTAGTATTGACTCGCTAAAAATTGCAGGTGGGTTAATAATTTCTACTTCTGGATTTGCGTTGTTGACAGGCACTTTTTCTGAACACAAAGGAATGAAAATGAAAAAAGTGAAATCAGACATTGAAACACGAAAAGATATTTCTTTAACACCATTGGCTATTCCTATGATTGCTGGACCGGGAACAATTTCACTATTAATAAACTATAACCAAGAATACCAGCAATTTAGTATGATAATGATTTTGATTGGGGCCATGGTATCATCGGTTGTGGCTACTTTTATAATGCTTCGCAGCTCGCACGCTATTGTAAAGGTTTTGGGTGCATCAGGAATTAATGCATTATCAAGAATCATTGGGTTTATAGTAATTGCTTTGGGAATTGAGTTTATTATCTCAGCGGTATTAAGTGTTTTAAATATGGGATGATTTACTTAAACGGGTTGATAATAAACTTAATTTTGCGGACGTAAATACAGGTTAATTAACGGCACCATTTCTATGCATGATTTTATAAATGATCAAAGTAAAAATATTGTTTCAATACTACATGATAAATTCGATTTAGAATCTGA
>CAXMPG010000150.1:0-18669 GCA_964195485.1 uncultured Desulfobacterales bacterium | reverse complement strand
CTTGGGTCAGCCATTGTTGCCGCTAAATCTGTTCTTGTCAAGGCGTCTAACAGAATGGTAAAGTTACCCGCCTCAGTAGCTGTTTGAGCAATAGTTTTAGATTGAACTCCTGGGCTTGTTACTGGGTCATCATCTTTGTCACATGAAGCAAAAAAAAGTGTGCTTGCTAAAAAAAGTGCGCCAAATGTAATCTGTAATTTTCTCATTATTATTGTTTTTATATGTTTAATTATTTCGAAGCAAACTTAAACAAAACTGTTTAACGTTTGCAGTGAATCATTAAACAAAAAAATTAATATCAATATTGGTATTTTTTATAATAGAGTATTAGTATTTGATTTTTAGCATTTTGTGATTTTTTTTAGATTAAAACACCAAAAGAAAGAGTAAGTTGATTCATTTTAGAAAAAATGTGTTTTAATCGCGAAGGACTAATAGTTTCTTAACCGGGTTAGTTGATTTCAATACAAAAATAGGGTAACCTTCACTTTTGTTTGATTAGAAACGAAGGCGGATGAAATTACTAATTTTAGCTCAATATTATTGGAGAAAACAGAAGTTCGTAAGTCCTCAGCGTTAAACACCATTTATTCCGGATTGTAGGTTTCTTGTTTTATTGTTCTAGAATAAATCCAAATGCTTCCGTTTAATGTTTACCGGTGCTTTTTTGAATCTCATTCAGAAAGCCGGTTAAGGGTGATATGGTGTTTATTAAATCTAGTGTCATAATTTTTATTCTCTTCCCGATCGGTTTAGGAAAAAGCAGGGTAGGTATGCTCTTCGATTTTAACATCTTTTATTAACTAATCGGCATCCTGCTGAGGCGAACAGTGCTTTATTGAAAATTTAGGCTAGTTAAATATGCAGAAACAAAAAAGACTTATATAGTGTAATTGTATTCGCCTTTTTTTTATAAAATGGGAATATACCTACTTTTAGGTATTTATTAACCTTTCTTCTGTTTCTAGTTTTGCAATCGTTATTTATAATCAATCTAAATAAGATGAAAAAATTACCATTACTATTATTAGGAGCCGTATTATTTACCGCTTCATGTGAAAAAGAGGAGACTGAGCCAGTAGTTGTAGCTCCTCAGCAACCCGCAACATATAGCTTTACTAATGTAAGTTATGATGGGCAAACCGACAGATTAGATATGTTGGCTGAGTTAACTACAGAAATGAAAAAGCCTGCGACTGGAACTTCCGCAGATGCGCAAACCATGTTAAACATGTTCGCAAATGAGAATAGTCCTTTTGCAGATGGAGCTTTGAATATCTCTACGAAGCAATTGAAAAATAAATGTTACGATGGTGGTGGTGCTGCTATTGGAACTTCAACTTTTGAGTACTACATAAATAGATTAGCCTCCATTAGTGCAATTAGTACCGGAACATGGGCACCGGGTACTGCAGGTGTTTCTACGTCAGGGTCAAAAGCCTATTATTTTGATGAAAACGGAGTGGAATATGCGCAACTGGTAGAGAAAGGATTAATGGGAGCGATTTTCTATTATCAAATTAGTGAAACATACACCCGTGAAGGAAAAATTGGTAATGCCGTTAACAATACGGATGTAACCGTTGATAAAGGTACCGATATGGAGCACCATTGGGATGAGGCATTCGGATATTTTGGAGCTACTGTTGATTTAACAGAGGCAAACTATAACGATCAAAGTTTACGTTATCACGCCAAATACGCTAAAAAAGGTTCGGATGCTGGTTTAGAAACTGTGGGTAACGTGATGTATCAATTTATTAAAGGGCGTTTTTCTATCTCTAATAATGACTATACAGGTCGCGATGATGCAGCCAATGAATTAAGAAAAGAATACGAAGAAATTATGGTTACCACTGCGATTCATTACATCAATGGGAGTATAGCCAACTTTGGCGATGATGCGCTACGTAATCACGAAATTTCAGAAGCGTATGCGTTTATTATTTCGTTACATTACAACAGTGATAAGGTCATTTCAGATGCTGATTTAGCATTGGTGAAAGATTTGTTTAGAACAGATATGGGAGGACAAATGGTTCCTAATTTCTTAAACGTTTCTGTGAGTACATTGAATCAAGCAAAAGACAAACTTAGTGAAGTGTACGGTTTAGATTTAGTGAAAGATATTTTGTAGTAGATATTAATACAATTATTGCAAGGTGGTCAGATTAGGTTTCTATCCTTATCTGACCCTTTGCATTTTAATTAGTGACTAATTTAAAGGAATGAAAACATTAAAATTTACAACAGTCATCAGTCTCGTAGTTATCTTGCTCAGTGCAGGTTGCCAATCAAAAGAAGATGATACGGATGACGGATCTGAGTATAACCGATCAGAGTTATTGGTTAATTACGCTACTAATTTGATTGTTCCAGGATATACGGATTTAGAAGTTAAATTGACGATGCTACACACGCAGGTTCTTGACTTTAATGAAAGTCCAAGTTTGGTTAAATTGGATGCATTGGGCACCTCTCTTTTAGACGCGGAATTAAGTTATCAAAACTGTACCTCATTTGAATTTGGGCCAGCGAGTGACAATACTTTGCGTTCGGTTTTGAGTACCTATCCTACCTCAGAGATGAGCATTGAATCCAATGTTTCGAATGGTAATTATGATTTGTTTTCTATTGGAAATATCGCTGCTAAAGGGTTTCCTGCAGTAGACTATTTAGTGCATGGAAATCAAAAAACAGAACAAGAAATCTTGGGTATGTATACTACCAATGTAGATGCAGCCCAAAGAAAAGCGTATTTATTAGCGGTGGTAGCTCAGAGTTTAAACGTAGTTTCTCAGGTAAAAGGAGAATGGGTAGCAAATGGATATCAACAAACGTTTCAAAATTCAAATGGCAATGCAGTAGGTAGCTCCGTGAGTTTAATGCTTAATTCTATGGTACTAGACTTTGAACGATTTATTAGAGATGGTAAAGTAGGTATTCCTCTTGGGGTAAGAACTTTAGGCGTGGCTAATCCAGGTAAAGTGGAAGCGTATTATAGCAAGAATTCTTTAGTGCTTGTGAAGCAGAGCATTAGCGCATACAAAGATGTATTTAATGGGATAGATCAAAACGGTGTTAATGGATCTGGTTTTGATGATTATTTGAATTTTGAAGGAGCTTCAACAACAGTTGCAAATATTAATGCGCAATTAGAGTCGGTTTTGTCTAAGTTGAATATGCTATCAGGTCCTTTGTCAGAAGATGTTGTAAACAACAAAACGCAAGTACAAGAGGTGTATAATGAAATGCAAAAAGCCATTGTGTTACTTAAAGTAGAAGTTCCATCTGCACTATCTGTATTGATTACCTATCAAGATTCTGATGGAGACTAGACGTTAATTTTAAATGAAAAACTCCGCACTCGCATTATTATTCATTGGCTTTTCTTTGGTAGGGATATCACAAGAAAAATGGAACATTGTTTTTGTTTCTAGCACTAATAGTGCTCCAATATCAGGTTTAATGGTCTTTAGTATAGAGTTGAAAAAAGAGTTTTCTAGCAATAAGAATGGGATTATTTCAGTATTACCAAAAAAATTTGAAGAAATTTCTTTTTTCACCCAAGCCGAAGGATTTGTATCGGCTACGTTTGTGCTTACTCCATATCAGGACGATACCGTTTTTGTAGCCGAACAGGTATTTAATCTTTCAGAAATTGTGGTGTCAGACGATACGAGTGAAGATGAATTACAGCAATTGCAAATGCGTTCTGTAGAGGACATGTATATTTTCTCGGGTAAGAAGTCGGAGCGAATTGAAGTGAGCCAATTACCCGCTAATTTGGCAACTAACAATAGTCGCCAAGTATATTCAAAGGTTCCGGGACTAAATATTTTTGAAAGTAACGGAGCGGGTTTGAACACGGAAATTGGAGGTAGAGGATTAAGCCCTGAGCGATCTACCAATTTTAATATGCGTCAAAATGGATATGATATTAGTGCAGATGCGTTAGGTTATCCAGATGCATATTATGTCCCGCCTGCTGAGGGTTTGAAACGTATTGAAGTGGTTAGAGGAGCGGGAGCCTTGCAGTATGGAACCCAGTTTGGCGGTATGATTAATTATAAAATGAAAACCCCTGAATCAGATAAACCCCTTCAAATAGAGAGTAGACAAACTGTTGGTTCTTTTGGCTTTTTTAATAGCTTCAATGCCTTAGGAGGGAAGCATAAGAAACTAGAATATTATGCCTTCTTCATTTATAAAAATGGCGATGGCTGGAGACCAAATTCTGACTTCACCGCAAAAAATTTTTATGGGTATTTCAAATACAGTCCCACGGAGAAATTGAAGTTTATCCTTGATTTCTCGTACTTCACCTATTTAGCGCATCAACCTGGAGGTTTGACGGATGCTATGTTTAAGGATGATGCCTCTCAATCTATTCGTGAAAGAAACTGGTTTAATGTAGATTGGAATTTACCGAGTTTAACGGTAGATTATAGTTTTAACACGAAGCTAAAAATAAGTTCCAAGTTTTTCGCGCTTATCGCTACCCGAAATGCATCTGGTTTTTTGGGGAATATTACCCGTACGGACCCTTTACTCGATCGAGATTTATTACAGGATAATTACTTGAACTTGGGTAATGAAACAAAAATTTTGAAACAGTATTCTATAAAAAAGCGATTGAATACGCTTATTGTGGGAGCCCGTTTTTATAGCGGAGATACCCAGAAGAAACAAGGGTTGACTGATGATGGGTACGGTCCTAATTTTACTTACAATAGACCAGATAGTCTAGAAGGGTCTGATTTTAATTTTCCAAGTCAAAACATCGCGTTTTTTGCAGAGAATATTTTTCAAATTACGGATAAGTTACGGTTTCAACCCGGATTAAGGTATGAGAATATTAAAACAGAATCTAATGGGTATTACCGCCAAACTTCGCGTGATTTAGCCGGAAACATCCTATTTGATACACTGATTGATGATCAACTTTCTAAACCGAGGTCTTTCGTTCTTTTTGCGTTAGGCGCAAGTTTTAAACCTTCTGAAAGGGTAGAGATTTATGGGAATGTTTCTCAAAACTATAAAGCTATAAACTTTAACGATTTACGAATTAACAATCCTAATTTTAAAGTAGACCCCAATTTACAAGATGAAACGGGTTACAATTTTGATATTGGGTTTAGAGGAAAGCTAAAATCATTTTTGGTGTATGATGTAAGCGCCTTTTATTTACGTTACGATAATAGAATTGGTTTTGTGCAAAAGGTAGATTCAGTATTGTTTAAAACCTATCGTTACCGTACCAACGTTTCCGCATCTTCTACCATTGGTTTGGAGGGGGTCTTAGAGGTAGATTGGTTTCGGTTCAATTCAAAAACTGATGCTAAAAATAGTCTGAAAACCTTTGTTAACCTCGCGTTGATTGATGGTAAATATACCAATAGTGAAGAACCGGCTTTTGAAGGAAATAAAGTAGAGTTAGTACCAAATCTAACGGCAAAAGCAGGAGTGACTTGGGTAAAGAATAAGTTGAAATTAAGCGTTCAGTATAGCTATACTGGAGAGCAGTTCTCGGATGCGTCTAATTCTGAGTTTGATGCAAATGCCGTGAGTGGAATAATACCCTCGTATCAGGTGATGGATTTTTCGTTTAAGTATGCTTTTAAAGTGATCTATGTAGAAGCGAATATTAACAATTTAACCAACAATACGTATTTTACCCGAAGGGCTTCGGGGTATCCTGGACCTGGAATTATTCCGGCCGAACCGCGGTCTATTTTTGTCACCCTTGGATTAAAAATAAAGTGACCATTACCGATATATATCAAAAAGTAGCCGAAGGTTTTGAATTGGCTGGCGGGTACTTTATTGATCCGAACAAACGGGTGTATTTTGGCTTTTTGATATCAACGGTACTATTAGCATTCGTGGTGTATTCCGTCAATAAACCAAAGGTGAGTTTTTTCAAATACCTCTTTAATAAAAAAGTGTGGTGGGGAAATTCTCCGAAAGTAGATTACCTATTTATGTTTCTTAATGGGGTATTTAAAGTCGTGTTTGTGGGGCCTTTCTTAATCCTCGGACTGTATCTATCTTTTTACACCAAGGAGTATTTATTAAACCATTTTGATTACCCCACGTTTGTTATTGCTAAATTTTGGATGGTACTCGGATATTCGTTGGTCTTGTTTGTAACCAAAGATTTAAGTAGTTTTATAGTGCATTACGTATTTCATAAAGTCCCTTTTTTATGGCGATTCCATAAAGTACATCATGCCGCTACGGTATTAAACCCAATCACTCAATACCGTATTCATCCCGTAGAACTATTGGTGAATAATTTTAAAGGAATTACTGTTTTTGGCTTAGTAACTGGCCTATTTGATTATTTGGCGAATGGAGCGTTTAGTATGCTAGCTATTTTGGGGGTTAATGCGTTTGGTTTTGTATTTATGGCCTTAGGGGCCAATTTGCGTCATTCGCATGTAAAGTTATTTTACCCGGAATGGTTAGAGTCTATTTTTATCAGCCCAGTGCAGCATCAAATACACCATAGCCAAAACCCAAAACACTATGATCGTAACTTAGGTTCAGTTTTGTCGGTATGGGATGGTTTTTTAGGTACCCTCATTAAATCAAAAGAGACTGGGGCTATACGTTTTGGACTTGGTGGTAAAGAGAATAAAAATTTTGTGAGCTTTTGGCAAAATTTATTTCCCAAAAACTAAAGGGGAGTTCAGCCAAGTTCCTACCGCTGAGAAATAGGGAACCTGTCTTTCGTGTCTATACTTCTAAAGTACCCAATTCTTTTGTGCTACTCACAGTTTTTTCCGTCCAGTTTGCTTGTTGATTCTATTGGAGGTAGTTAATCTCGTTGGTATAACGTAACATGAAATTTTCAGAAATATCTCGTCCACTAACTTAGTTCAATCCGCTACTTTTAACTCATGTAGCAATTGCCTAAAAAAATAATAGTCGTATTTTTGACCCACCGATATACATCATCATCAATAGCTAGTTTATGCCATACCAAGAAGTTTTCGTTCAATTCTGGGAACACGTAAAAGAAAGTGCGCAAGAAGGTACCTTTGCAAAGTTAACCATGGCAAAAACTATTGGTAAACCCGACTTGAAAAACATTTTTGTACGACCAATGGCTTCTGAAGAGGGCATTAAGGTTTTATTGAAATTGCGTTACCAATCTAAGGAAACCCCAGATATAGAAAACGAACTCACCTTGGCAGAGGCCTTTGAGACAATGAAACCCTATTTGGTAAAGGCCTTTTCATCGGTGTTGTTATTTACCACCGCAAAAGATGTTACTTTCAAAATCAATAAAAAAGGGGTAGGGTCGATTTCCGAGAAGCCACCCACATTTTCTAACGTAACACTTTCGGTGAAGGGAGAAGAATAGGGGAGGCTATAAAGTTTTTAAAATGACATTAATCGGATTAAATACTTTTAGAGAATCTTTGATTTCCAGTTAAGTTTGGCAATTAATTATCCGCCAGAATTAATTCGGGCCATTATCCAACAAGATTTAAATTAAAATATGAAATATTTACTGATTCTGCTATGCGTAGTGCTTTCACCATACGCAAACGCTCAGGGGACTATTCGTCCAAAAAACGACTTTTTGTATGATATGAAATTTGATTTGCTGGACAGCAGTTTTTCCAAACACATTCTTTTTGTTCCATCTTATATGAATAGGACTAGCCCTGCGAACAAAGTGGATGGGTCTTTCCCCATTATTTTGGACAGTGCAGGATACGTGGCGATGTATTACAAAACAGCGAACCCAAGAAGCGTTATGTTCCAGTACTTCGAGCAATTGAACCAATTTTCGATGGTGCATATTAGTAGTTCTACACCCTATTATTACATTTTGAACGATGAATTTGAGGTGATAGATTCGGTTCAAAATAGTCCAGGAATGAACACCGAAGGTCATGAATATAAGTTGCTTGACAACGGGAATAGGATTATCGCTGGGCAGCAATATGACACGGTAGATTTAAGCGGAGTAATGATTGGCGGCAGTCCTGGTTTGGATAGCACCGTTTTGCGTGGTTTTGTGATTGAAGAATTAGATGCGACTAATAACCTTGTTTTTCAATGGAATAGCAATGATTATGTGTCGCCTACAGAATCAAACCTAATCAATGGATATTACCAACAAGATTTTGATTATTGCCATGGCAATGCCATAGAAAAAGACGCTAATGGAGACTATTACGTGTCTCTCAGAAACACCAGTTCTATCTACAAAATTGATGGAGCCAATGGCGCTGTGCTTTGGCGATTAGGTGGAACGAACTCTTCGTTTACTTTTCCCAATGATTCTGGTTTTAGCGCACAGCACGACATTCGTGTTTTGCCGAACGGAAACGTTTCTTTGTTTGATAATGGGAATACAAAACCGGGTATTAAATATTCAAGAGCCATAGAGCTAGAATTAGATATGACCACGATGGAGGCCACAGTGGTGTGGGAATATAGAAGTGATTCGACTGTTTATTCTCCTGCCATGGGTAATCACCATATTACCAGCGATCGAAATCATTTAATAAACTACGGAAGAGTATTAAGACCTTATCCTTCTATCACCGTTACCGATGACAATTCTGATGAATTATGCCACGTTTATTTTCAAGATTCTGTATTGAGTTATCGTTCGTATTTAATGACAGAAAACTTTGACCTAAAACGGCCTAACCTCCAATGTACTCGAATAAATGGCAATGTAGCCCTGAGTTTAGATAGCAACTATTCAGAAATGATTTGGTCTACCAACGATACGGTGCAAAGCATTGTGATAACTCAGCCTGGAACGTATCAAGCTTGGTTTAAAAGAGGAAATGCGATGATAGGGTCTTATCCAGAAGTCATAGAAAATGTATCGCAATATTGTCTCTCTACTGGAATTGAAAGTCTTGTAGATGAACAAGTGAATCAATACAAAACAGTTTATTATAATTTATTGGGTCAACCCATTCAATTGGAGAATTACCGTGGAATCTATTTAGAAAGAACCACTAGCGGTGAGGTCATAAAAAAAATGCGGTAATTATTGAGGTACTGCAATCTCGAGGTGCAACTGGAGATATTATGGCAGTACTGTTTTCATATGGCAAGTTGCTGGAAAAATTAAAGTTCTCTTTGAACACCTAACTCAAAGAGAACTTTTGTTATTTAAAACGGACTAACTATAACCTGTTGGCTTTGAATCCCATGTTCGGTAAACACGCGTACCACATACACGCCATCTTCTTTTATTTGATAGTTAACCAGTGCCGAAGAAGAAATAAAACGATCTATTTGCTGTCCCATAACATTGAATATTTCCACTTTAACATTAGAGGTTCCGCAGTTTATATAGATTTCACCTGTAGTGGGATTTGGATACGCCATCACATTTAATGGTTGGCGGTGTTTATCTGTATGTGAAGTAAACTCCTTTTTAACAATAAACAAATCATTGTTTTGCCATAACCCTTCTGAATTAGTAATTCCAACCACCCAATCCATATTACTTGACATCGATAGTTGACTAATTATGCCTCCGAGTTTATTTAACCCAATCAATTCTTGAAACGACTCTAAATCAAAACTTTCTTCAGAATAGGCTCTAGACAATTTATAAAATTTAGAATGCCCCTCCTTCTGTTTTACAGAAACACACAGGCTAAGTCCATCTTTTGAAAGTTGCCCCAAATGTGGCATAAAACCAAATGGCAACTCGATATATTTTTCAAATGAAAAAGAATTTTCAGAAGTCCGTTTAAATTTGACCACTTTCAAATATCCTATACTTGTTTCATTGATACTAATAAATAATTCATTTTGAGTCCTATCAAGAGAAGGTCCTGACAAGAAGTTATAATCTGGTATACCATCTAAATGTATAATTATTGGTGGCTCAAATTCTGAGTTAGGGCTTGTGCGATGTAGATAATATAGATGACTGCGGTCTGTTACGTATGCGTTGAGCTCATTTACCGACAGCCAACACGAAGTAAATTCTGAAATTTCTGTTGGAATAATAATAGGCGCACTAAAATCAGATTGATAATCTTTTCGTTGAGTATAAACGAACTCTAGTCCTGTACTAAATTCTTTGGTATAATAAATTCGTAATCCATCTGGACTTATCCAAGGATAGGCATCTGCCAGATTGGCTTCATTAATTTCATTTAGGCTCCTATAACTTTCAAAATTGATGGGATTAACTGCGTTAAAATCAACCGAAGATTGAGAGATACCATTCATGGAAATCATCAGGAAAAATAATGTAATAACATTTTTCATAGCGTAAATTTTAAGAATTAATAAAAAATTTTGTGGTCAAAACATAAAGCGCGTATGCCGGCAATTGCTACTTCATGCCCTAAGTAATAGTAAACACGTAAAATTTTCACTTGTCGTTAGTAAAGGGTTTTGTTTTTTTACAAAACAAATTAATCAAACACTTAAATTAAGGCTTCTTTTTAAAGATACCAATGGCCATAAAGTAGTTCTATTATTTGCTTCTGCAGAATAGAAAACTGTAACAACCTGCGCTTTTACTTACTATGAAAGGGTGCTAGACACGCATTGCCTTATGCCTATCAATCTGAGAAAATAACATTGAAAATTAAAAAGAATACACGCCTTTAATTTCGCCCCATCCATGTATACCAAAGTCAGTATAAACATCTCGTTTTGTAACTCTTTTGAGCTGAAGTAATAAATTCTTATAACTCGCAGTTAGTCCAAATACAAAATTCGCATTTGCGTGTGCGTAATCGGAGTAGGAATAAACATAAGGACTTTCTTGGAACGGAATTAAACTCCCTTGAACAGATCCGTCATAAAACATAAAACCTGCATTTACAGAAGCGAATCCATATACTTGCCAGGTGCTATTAATAGCTGTTTTTCGGTATTTTCCCTTCCCGTTTTTCTGGTTTACTTTTTTCTTTGACCATCTAATATCTTGGGTGGTATACCATCCACTTTTAGCAGAAGCGTTAGGCATTCCATTAAAGCTGGAAAAGGAATAATTGAACACGCCTACTTTCATTCCAACTCCCACCTCCACAAAATTCTGGAAGGTTCCTACGTGAGCCAAAGCATTAGTGGTAAATTCCATGTGCGTTGATGTTATGGGGAGTAAACGCTGGTAGTTTACTTCATAGTCTAAAACTAACCCATTGCCAATTTGATTATGCCAACCTTTGGGTGTAGGGTCATTAGAAATTTCATGAAATTTCAATTGTACATCAGCCGCTCCAGAGGCGGGTCCTTGTATTCCGAAAAATAACTTTGTTTGTAGTTTAATACCCTTTTTATGATTATTTGATTGCCGGGAATACGTGAAATATAAAGAACCCGAATAAGGGACGTCAGAACTATCTACACTATATAGATACACGTTTAGAGGGGTGTATATGTCTTGTCCGAAAGACAGTACGAAATGGCTTTTACTTTCTTTTAACGGATGGAATAAAAGGGCTCTTGAAACTTTATTGTTCAAAAACTCATCTCCATACTGGATGTGAAGACCATTGGTAAAGTACTTGTCTGAACGATTAAAAGCTTTGTATAAATCGTTTTGGGTAATCACCGAAGCAAACCTGATTTGTGACGTATGCATTAAATCAGAATCATTAATGGTTTGCGCCATTCCTGCATTCATCAGTAAAATGGTTACCCAAAAAAGTGTTTGATTTTTTAACGATTGCATCACGTGGCTAATGTAATACATAGATTGGAGACAGAAACAAAGGCTAAGGCTATTTGCGAAGGCCTTAAATTGAATTATCATCCAGTTTGAGATAGTATAGTCATTCTTCCTTCCGATAGCTATCGGAAGGAATTAGAATGATTTTAGGGGAAGGGGGTATCACTTATTACTTTATCCTACCCAGCCTGTATTTAACATTCACCAATACGTTTGTGCCACTAGCACCATAGGTTTCTGAGGTAATCAAGGCAAACGTATTATCATCTACCCAAATGGCTTCATTGATTACCCAAGAATTTGCCCGTATCCCTTTGAAATTTTGGTAGTCAAATTGGCTAGATGCATCGGTTCTTTCATAGACAGAAACGTATGATTCTACATCAAATACACTAGATGCATACACCAACATTTTAGAGAGGTCTTTAGAAAGTAGTGGGACTTCACATTCGGTATCAAAAGAACTGAAAAGGGTTTGAAAATCTCCGCTTGTTCTATCAAGTAAGTAGGTATAGCAAACCTGCGTTCCACAATTGGTGATTACATGGCTATTAATATCAGGTAAGAATCCTTTATAGTAATTGCAATCGTCATCGTTACCTGGACATTCATACTGTTCTTCTTCATTCCGGATGATTAACGTAAAAGAGGATCTTGTAATGGCGTGCTTTGTGGAGTCAATAACCAAATTGTTACTATACGCCTTCTTGAACTCCATGTACTGCACAGAATCAATCTCTGTGAAATCTAGATCCAGTGGTTGTTGGTGTTGCGCAAATACCACGTTTAGTGTGATCAATAGAAATACGAATAGAAAGGATGCTTTTTTTGAATGAGATTCAAAATTTGCTTTGAGATGGTGAATAATCGATGCTTTCATAGAATACGCGTGATTTTTTAGCTGTAAAAACTAGGGTTTCTAACTTGGGCTAAGTTACACTAAAAGGAAAAATAGTGACTTTGAAAAATTGGGATTAATTATTAAAACTTGGTTACTAAAACTGCAGCTTGACATCAGCCTTTGGGCTGACGCAGTATTATAGCTGTTCTTCCGTGTTTTACGGATTAGAACAACTTTTCCGTACAGTAGTCGGAAGGCAAGCGGATAATAAACGCAAACACCAAATACTAATACTCGGTCTTACCTTCTTTACTACGCCACATTTGAAATGGCTTTAGCGCAATTTCTCGTTCACTTTGCTCAAAAGGGATACTTCTTTCATGGTAAGGCAATGGAATTTCATCGTAGATAAACTGATCATCAAATCCAATATCTGCAGCATCTGCTTGGCTTGAGCCATAATAGACTTTTAAAGGTCTTGCCCAATAAATGGCACCTAAGCACATAGGACAAGGCTCACAGCTGGTATAGATTATACAGCTATCTAGCTGAAATGAATTTAGATTTTTACACGCATTTCTTATAGCGGTAACTTCTGCATGGGCAGTAGGGTCATTGGTAGAGGTAACTCTATTGTTTCCACGGCCAACAATTACTCCGTTTTTCACTACCACACATCCAAATGGGCCTCCTTCATTGGCGTTCATTCCTTTAATGGCTGCATTTACCGCTTCATTCATAAAATAAGAATGCCCTTTTAAATCAACTCCAGGTTCATCATTGACTTTCTGTTCTAATTCTGATGAGGTTATAGGTTTAGATGTTTTTTGTGGATTAGGGTCGTTACATCCTAATACAAATAGTGGAATGGTTAGAATGGATAAAATGCCGATTTTGAATTCATTGAATAGTCTCATGCCTTTTATTTTAAATGCTCGGTTAACGGTTTAAACATCCAATACTGCTCACTAATAGATGTAGAAATCAATCTGTTTAAAGGAGCTAGGAGTTTGTTTTTCGCTATCAAATTTACGAAATTACTTTTGATGAGACTTCCAGTATAGGTAATATTAGTAGGGCTTTTTAAATTCTATGTATTTGTGCTTAATGAAACCCAAGTCTGCATATCAAGCTATTAGGTATAGGGTGCTTTACAGTTTATATTTTCTAATTAATGGAACGCCTATTTTATTAGAAATAAACTGAAGAACTTTCCAACGGAGCTTTCTCTTTGTAGAAAGGTGCTTAATAAAGAGGGTAGAATATTCAATAGAGGCTTCGCCACCCCTCATTCGTTTAAATTCTGGTGCACCCGAACTTAAATTGAGTAATAAGCCCAATTCGAACTTTTTCAAGAGCGCTAATTGTGCCGTGTGAATATACAGTCCTTCTTTTTTAGGTGCGCTGGTATCATAGCCTAGAAGCGGTGATGTTATGGTTTTGTCTAAAGTAAACTGGCCAGAAAATGCTTTGAGATTCCCGCTTTGATCCGTGTAGCCTTGAAATTCAATTATTCCCGCATTGTAGCAACCTTGAAAATATTTGATGGTGAATTGCGGATTTAACTCCGAGTATTTTTCTAGGTAAAGTTTACGATATAATTGTAGTGCTTGTGGAAGGAAAGCTCCCATTTCAGAATGCGTGATAAATTTAAGTCCTTCTTTTCTAATTAATTTATTGTCATGCTTATTATTTCTACGCTTGAGCCAGTCCTCTTGGGTGAGGTCAAAAATATAGACTTGTCTACTACCTATGACGTTATAATGGTTGGTTTCAAATTTTTTCAATAAATGAGGATGCTGGTAATCATTTAGTGACCGAAAAACGATGGCATGGTCCGAATACTCAGATTTAAGAAAGGCGGTTATTTCTGGAATCTCTTTTCCATTCCATTCTGGAAACGGATTAGTAGACAAAAGGAAATTATTGACGTGTACATTTTTATTCAACTTACCACGCTTTAACCAACCCGAAATAGCCTTGATAAGTAGGAGAAGAAAAAAGCGTATTGTCCCATTTTTAATCTTCCATTTAATTTCCTCTTTGCTATACTTCACATAAGTAGAGTAGGGCGAACAAACAAATGAATTGTCCCACTCGGTATCATTAATCGTTACCGGAAAGAACAAATCTTGATTTACATATAAGACCCGGTATTGCGTGTTGACATTCTCAATGAGCAACTGCGATTGAGATTCAAACATTTTGCTAAACGCCTTAACCTTGCCATGGAGCTCTTCTGGCTTTGCCCATCTAACCTTCAATGCCATTCCATTCAATATCGTGAGTTGTGGCCTCATGCAAGCTTATTCCGGTAGCTAATTTTATATAAATTAATTCTAAAACGCTAAGAGTTTGCGTCAAGGCTGGCAAAGGGTCGTTTAATCTAAAAATGACACCTTTTGCTTGTCTTACTTCTTTAGAGAAAAATTTTATGGGATGCGTTAATAGCATTAAGCTGGTTAACATGAAATTTCCCGATTTGATGGATGCGTTTTCCTCTTCATTAAAAAAGCATGCGGCCAATCTGCTGTTTAGTAAATGGGCTCCGCTTGTTCCTCTTGGGTTACACTCAATAAACCATGGGGTATTATCAGATATAATAACATCAAAAGCTAATTGTCCGGTATAATTGAGGGCTTTACCTAAGGTTTCGACTTTACTTTTTGCCTTTTGGTTTTCTATCGATTTAAAAAATATGGCAGATCCTTTTCCGGCTCTATAAAGCGGTTCGTAAGAAACATAGCCTTTTAATTTTCCGTTATCCCAAATAGAATAAATACATATTTCTTTTCCCGCTATTTTCTTTTGTGCAATCCAATTTTCAGGATTACTAAACGAATCAATAGTGACCGATTGGTTTATAATTACGTTGGTTCCAAACCTGGAATACTTGGGTTTAAATACGTATTGCTCACTATGCAACCAATCTGTAAATTCTTCTACAGAAATGGTTTCTGGTATGTCTAATTTGTCTTTGAATTCCTGTACAAAAGTTTCTTTGTTGTGTAGGCTCTCCATGAGCTTTAAATCAGGAGTCCATACTTTACAATTCCACTTATTCTTATGCAGGGCAATATAAAATGCTTCTTCATTGGTAGGTATCATATGACCGATAGCATATTTTGACACTAAATAAGATATAGCTTCTATGTATTCAAACGTGTTTTGGCGCGCCTTAGGAAGTTGGATATACTTTTCAATACTATTTGACCACCTTCCTACCGGAAACCTTAAGGAGTCGGCTAGAATTACTTTATAGCCTCGTTTGTGAAAACTACGGGCCAATTCAAGCGCTATTGGAGCTCTTGCGCCTAGTAAAAGGAGGGTGTTATTTTTAAGCTTATGATCCATTAATTTCTGCAGAATATAAAACTAAGCCTTTGCAGCTAATGGAGGCATAGTTGGGTTTTAATTTTAGCGGATAAAAACGTAGCTAAAGCTGAAATTAAACTAAAAATGCAGCTTGACATATTATAGCTGTTCTTCCGTGTTTTACGGATTAGAACAACTTTAGGGCAAGCGGATTCTTAATTGATCTTTCTAACTCGGTTGCCATAATGGGTTTCTAAAAGGCTCTGTAGATTGAAAAACTATAATACCGTGTCCGGCTACTGACGAATGACAACCTGCATCTTTTCTTATTTGATGAAATGTCAAGGTGTAGAAGCGGGAACGGAAACAGATTACGAGTTCCCTTTTAAGAAAGTGCTTTTAAACGAGTCTGTCTTTAACGTATTCCACTTCTGATTTTCCGTGTGGTTTTGGTTTACCATTTTCATCTAAATTTACCATGGTAATATTGTCTACGGTAATTATAGTATCTCTGGTCATCATGTTTCTAACCCTACAATTAAGGACCAGTGAACTCTTACCAAATTTTTCAACCTCAATTCCTATTTCAACAATATCACCTTGAACGGCTTTACTGTTAAAATTTATTTCGGACATAAACTTGGTAACTACTCTTTGGTTCTCTAGTTGAACTACCGCATATAGTGCTGCTTCTTCATCAATCCAAGCTAACAAACGTCCTCCAAACAATGTCCCATTCGGATTTAAGTCTTCTGGTTTTACCCATTTACGTGTGTGAAATTTCATAATTTTCTAAATTATTTATTGGTTAATTTGAAATAAAAAGTGGCCATTACCAAATGTATATGGCTATTTCTTACTTTTTATAAAAGTACACTATCAAATTACCTCACTTGTGAAAAGGCTTTTAATAATTGATTAAACTATCTTATGAACCTATAAAAGTTTGTGGCAAACAATTATTAATTTTTAATAAATCTATATGCCTCGTTCGGATGGTTTTTTAATCGAATAAAATAAATGCCATTTGGGAAATCATTAATGTCAATTAGTGTGGTTGAGTTCCCTTCAATTTCTCGAATTAGTATTCCTGAAGCATTGTAAATGCTAATATGTTCTTGCTTGATTTTATTTTCAAATTTCAAGGTCAATTTGTTCTTTGCTGGGTTAGGGAAAACTTTCAAAATAGAATTTTGATTTTCATTCATGATTTCCACATTAGTAGGTAAACAATTCACGTTGTTTACCGAATCATATTTGCCAATATTCCAATTAAGGAGGCTATCATAAACAATGCGTTTAACCGCATTTTTAATTATTGTGGCTTCTGAACTTGATAGCGAAGAATTAAACGAAATTAGTGTAGGGTCTTTTCGGTACAGCGCAGTATAAAAACAGCAAGCGGCTAAATATGACCCAGAAATGGAAGGATGACTCCCATCTGATTGGTAGAGTTCAATGTTCGAATGATTTTCACGAACATACCGCCAAACGGCCCCTACCGGAGAAACTTCTGCGTTATTATCATTCGACATTTGCAGGTATCTATCTTGAATGAGACTATCCATAAATTCATAGCTAGAATCAGCATACCATGGAGAATATATTTGGTAGTAAAATGGATCTCCATTTTTTCTTCCCCAAGTCATATAAAACATGGTTTCAGCACACGGGTTTTTTTCATTAATAACGCTATCTAGTTTAAATGCCATGTTAAAACCAAATGTCATTTGATAAGGAGGTAGGGTGGTAGCTTGACTTTGATCCTGTAAAACCACGTAATCCCAATTTCCAGCAGCTACCTTATTCATGGATGTGGTGGATACGAAATGATCGTATATATAATATCCGCCTGGTGCTTCTGCATCCCAATCAAGCGTATCACCTACCGAAGTAGCTACATCCGAAATCATTTGAGGAAGGTTATTGGCACTCGTATAACTGTTGCCCAAAAACAAGACTTTTTTTGCTTCGCCTTGTCCCATTAATAAAGAACTAGTTAACGTTAACCAGATTATAAAAATACTTTTCATGAAGTGCTATTTAATGGCTAATAAGTAAGACTTGAATGCTTCTCATTTACTAACTGACCACGCTAATGAAGTGAAAAGGTTGGGTTTTACTTCGTTTTATTTATGGCTTGAAATTTTATTTGATTCTGAAATAACTTTACAAAGCTCTACCTTCTGCTAGCGCTTTTGCGTCCATACTACGGCCAATAACGGCACCTATAACCATTCCGGAGCAAACACCAATTACAATGCCCAAAGAGCGGTCAAAGCTGGATAAAAATATCAATCCAAAAAACATCCCCAGCGAAGAGCCATATACCATCCCTAATCCACTATAATACCCTTTAGCAGTCAAAGAATACGTGTCGCTTAAAAACGATTCAAATGCATTCAATGCTTTCTTAAAAAACCGTTTACGATTCTTCGGTTTGGAGTTAAGTTGTAAAATATCCAACTCTATTTCTATAGATAGCATTTCACGTTCAGAGAATGCTCTGCTGTTTAATCCGTGTAGAATTGGTAAGAATTGGCCATATATCTTGATTTCTGACTTTGAAGTGGTGTCTGATACGGCACTTTCAAAAAAGTGAATTGCGCTTTTTAATTTCATACGTTCTTTGGTTTACTTAGTTAGTGGCTAAAAAACCGATTTATTACAAAACGATCAAAAAAAAATTTTGATGGAGTACTTTAGGGTAAGCGTATTCTTAATTGCTACTTGTTCTTTCTAACTCGGTTGCCTTCCGACTACTGTACGGAAAAGATTTTCTAACCTGCTTTGCAGATTGAAAAACTATAATACTGCGTCAGCCCAAAGG
>CAXMPG010000149.1:0-8109 GCA_964195485.1 uncultured Desulfobacterales bacterium | reverse complement strand
CAACAGATAACGCAGGTGACTTATTGAAAGAGTTGAAATTAACTTACAATAAAGCACGTCAAACTGCTATTACAACTGAAATTTTAGAAATTGTTTCTGGCGCTGAAGCCATGAACGCTTAGAATTAAGTTATATCATATTAGAAATCCCAATGGCGAAAGCGGTTGGGGTTTTTTTATGCTTAAGGTTTACCTATTGTAACCATTAAAATATTTGATTACAAGTGAACTAAATCGGTAGTTTTTGATTTATCCGATGTGCGTACATCCAATTATTGGGATATTAAGGCAATAACCCGTCATTACATTCTTGCACCCCATGTAAGGATGTTGATTGTTACTAAATCTGGAATACCGCCTACGCCATTTTGAACGTGTTTGTAGTTGGTGATAATGGCTTCATCATCTAGCACATAGCTGTGATTTAATGTGTTGCCATAGGTGATAAAACCTAGAATAGAAATAACGAAATCCGAAGTATATGTTTACATCAGCTATTTATCCAAGAAACTAAAATAAGCTTTATGATTTTGTTGCAACTCCTTCAACGTGCCACCTCCAATAAGTGCACCGCTATCCAGTAATAAAACTTGATTCGAATTTTGAATCGTATTAATTCTATGTGCAATAATAATGATGGTCCGATTTTTCATTAACCTAGAAATACTTTCCGTTATCATTTGCTCATTATAAGGATCGAGATTAGACGTGACCTCATCCAAAATTAAGACCTTCGGATTGGATAAAAATGCGCGGGCAATAGCAATACGCTGCTTTTGTCCCATAGAAATTTTGCTGCCGTTTTCTCCAATAACTGTATCGCCCCCATCGGGCAAATCTGGTAAGAATTCCATTACGTTAGCCGCCTGCATTGCCTTATTCAACGCTTCATCTGTGGCGTTCGGGTCAGCTAACAAAATGTTTTGTTTCACACTAATATTAAACAAATGGGGTTCTTGAAAAACAAACCCGATTTGACTTCGGTAATCATTAATATTTAATTCGGATAACGGATTATTATCAATTAAAATATCTCCGGATATTGGCGTATAAAAAGAAGTAATTAAATCGGTTAACGTGGTTTTACCCGAGCCCGATTTTCCAATTATGGCATTTACAGTATTGGGCTTTATTGTGAATGAAATGTTTTTCAATATTTGCTGTTTTCCGAAATTGAATGAAACATTTTTAAACGAAATAGCTCCTTCAATTGGTGTTTTTTGAGCTACCGTATTTACTTCTTCGCGTTCTTCGTTTATAGTTTCGTTAATCCGGTCAATGCTAGCAAACGCATCTGTAAATTGATTACTCATTCTTGCCAATTGAAAAAATGGCGAAATCATGAGCGCCAAATACATGGTGAACGATGTTAAATCACCAATGGTAATTACATTTTGAATAACCATTCTTCCTCCAAACCACATTAATAAAACGGTAGTGGCCCCAAGAAATAAAACACCCAAACTCATCAATACATTTTTGGATGTTATAGCGCCTTTTGCGGTGATGAAAATGGCGGTGAAGTTCCTGCCCATTAACTGGGTAGAATCCATATAATTCATCATTCCTTTAATTAGTTTTATTCCTAAGAATGACTCCGTTAAATTCGCTGCGGCCTCAGCAGTTACTACTTTTCTATTTTTAAAATAATGCTTTTGTTGTTTGAAAATACCGAACAATATAACCGCGAAAATAGAAATGGGTGCGACAATAAGTAGGGTGAGTTTTACGTGAATAACGAGCATTAATGCGAAAGCAAAGACAACCGAGAGCAGGCCGCTAAACAGCTCTACTACTCCAGAACCTAACACCACACGAATGCTATCAAAATCAGATAATACGCGGGAAGTTAATGCTCCTGATTGATTGTTTTTAAAGTACGACAATGTTAATTGTATAATATGGCTGTAGAATTTAGTCCGTAAATCTGCTATGATTTTTTGGGCGCGAATTCCCAAGATATGAGTAGCAAAAAAGGAAGAAATAGATTGGATAAGAATGGCTAAACCAACGGCAACAATGACGTATTTGAGTTTGTCTGCATCGCCCTTTAAAATCACCTCATCCATTAGGTGTTTTCCCGCGTAAGGAATAGCCATGGATGCCATTCTATTAATAATGAGCATGACTAAACCTAAACCCAAATAACCCATGTTTTCGGAAATCAATTTCCGAATAGATATTTTACTTAATGTCTTCAATAAATTTGTGGATTAATTGCGTAATTCTATTCACATCAGATAATGACAAACCAACATACATAGGTAGTCGCAATAAATGACGGCCAAAAAAAGTGGCGTTTTCTAAGTTCTCTTCTGTCAGTTGATTGGCTTTGGCATAGCGACTTTCATGAAGCGGGAAATAATGTGTAGAACATTCAACTCCGTTGTTTTTCATAAATTGGATCAATGCACTTGCAAGCTCCTTTTCCTGAATCAATAATATGAAATTATGATAGTTAGCACGTTCAGAAGTCATTGGGAAAATTCTAACCATACCCTCATCAATTGATTTTAATCGGGAGTAGTATTCTTGATAAATTCGCTTTCGATTTTCTATAACCTCATCTACATGCAGTAATTGATTATAAAGTACAGCAGCGCTAATTTCAGATAATTTACACGACATACCATTAGCCACCCATTCATAGCTATCTACATTACCTTTTAGAAATTCCGTTCTATTCGTACCGTATTGATATAGTTCTTCAATATTTTTTAAATAACTAATATTATTCACAACCAACATCCCGCCCTCACCGCAGGTTATGTTTTTGGTATCATGAAACGAAAAAACACTAAAGTCACCAAAGCTACCAAGTGACCCTCTCTCATCTGAAGAACCAATAGCATGCGCAGCATCTTCAATCAGGATAATTCCTTTTGACTTACACAAATCGGCTAATTCTTCCACTTCATCATTTACACCACCATAGTGCATGGTCATTATCACCTTAGTATTGGATGAAATTTTTGAAATAATGGAGTGAATACTTACATTCGGATAATCCGTATTACAATCGGCAAAAACAATCGTAGCTCCTTGTTGAATGAAGGGATTAGGAGTGGAAGCAAAAGTGTATGATGGCATGATTACCTCATCGCCTACTTCTAGCGAAATTGCACGTGCACATAATTCAATGGCCGATGTACAACTTGAAGTAAGAAACACATTTTCAAAACCATACTTATCAGTCAAAAGCGCTTGTGTTTTATTTGAAAACTCACCGCCACCAGCAAATCGTTTATTCTTCCATACTTGGTCTAGAACGCCTGACTCACTACCTGTTACAAATGGAATATTAAAAGGAATCATGGGAGTGTTTAACCGTTCAAACTAAAAAAGTGAAAATATACAATTAAGTTTTAATTAGTCTATTTTAGCTCACTGAATTCAATCGGTTTTTCGTGACATTTGTTTCCATAGAGTATATTTTTTTCTTGCCGTTGGTGGTCATCACGTACTATCTCCTACCCCATAAATTTCGTTGGGTTTTACTTCTGCTTTCAAGCTATTTTTTCTACGCTTATTGGAATGCCGCCTTTCTTATTTTAATTATCATATCCACTTTGGTGGATTATTGGGCGGGATTGCAAATGGAAAAGGAGCCTGATAAAAAGGGCCGGAAAATATATCTCTACGCCAGTTTGGTTGTCAATTTAGGGATGCTTTTTTTCTTTAAATACTTTAGCTTTCTCAACGAAATAGTACGCGATACTTTGAACATTTTTGGGACTACGTATTCTGTAGAAACATTTGACATCCTATTACCAGTGGGTATTTCCTTTTACACATTTCAAACGTTAAGCTACACCATTGATGTATACAGAGGTACCAGAAGTCCAGAAAAACATTTGGGACTGTTCGCGTTATATGTTTCCTTTTTTCCGCAACTCGTTGCAGGACCTATTGAGCGATCTACCCGATTATTACCTCAGTTTTACAGTCACGTTAAGTTACACTGGGAAAATATTTCGGCTGGATTTCGACTAATTCTTTGGGGAGCGTTTAAAAAGCTTGTTATTGCTGATTACACCTTCGTTTTCTTACGACATGTATTTGATAAACCTGAATTGTTTTCGGGCCTTACCTATACCATCGCTGCATTTGCTTCTGCTTTATGGATATATGCCGATTTTTCGGGATATACCGATATGGCTATTGGGTCGGCACGGTTATTTGGCATCGATTTAATGGCCAATTTTAAACGTCCATATTTTGCACGTTCTATCTCAGAGTTATGGCAACGTTGGCATATTTCATTAACCCAATGGATTGGCCATTATGTGCATCGTCCATTAATAAAACAGTCTAAAAATGGTCTACAAAGACATCTCATCACCCTGCTTGTTTTTTTCCTGATAGGTTTATGGCATGGCGCAAATTGGACGTTTGTGGCATTTGGTATTTATCATGGTTTATTGACCCTCATTCACCGCTTAACTAAAAAGCCAAATCGCAGTATTATGCGATTATTATTTGGAACCGGTAAAACCCGAAAATTCTTTGATATTGTGCTTACTTTCAGCCTGTGGTCGTTCTCTGGTTTTTTCTTTTTTGCTCCAACAATTTCTACTTCTTTCTACATGATTGGAAATCTTGGAGATTGGCGTTGGTCTGACCTTCAACTCATATCTCACTTGCATACTTTTGGGGTTACAGAGATATTAATCATTTGTTTTGGCACTGTACTATTAGTCGTTGCCGCTTTTATTAATCGTACAGATTTACCCAATCCATTTGACAATATACCATGGAAACCGATTAGATGGGGTCTTTATCTGATTATGCTATACGGCATCATCTTTTTTGGATACCAAATGAATCATCCGTTTTTTTATTTTCAAGTGTAGCTAAATGAATTCTACATTAAAAAACATACTATATTTTGTTGTCCTATTCGTAGTGACCAATGAGTTGGTGCGTATTTATTTCAATACGGCAAGTAAGAAATCGCACCGCTTGGTACAGATGGAAGAAGCGTTTAATCATCGTAAAACACCTATTTCATACTTGTTTTTAGGACATTCAAGGCCTTTAAGAGACATTGATGCAGCGCAAATGGAAAACAGTTTTAACTTTTGTTCTAGTGGAGAAGATATTTCTAGGACCTACTATAAGTTAAAACACATTTTAGCAGAACAACCAGATGCTTTTCCAGTTATTGTTTTGCCAATTGGCTATCCTACATTGAGTATTATCAAGCCCGAAAAAAGCCGAAACAACTTTTATTGGTCACAATATGTAGACTACTTGGAATTAGGACGTTTATCAGGTAAAAGAGCAGACTACGCTTCTATTTATATCAAAGCCGCTGCATTTCCGTATTATGAGTATCCTTTCACTGCCTTAAAAAAGACGTATGGCGGTTTGGTGACTGAAATTCCAGACTCCTTGCTGAATCAGCCTGTAAAACAGGTGAAAGAAATATTGGCAAAAAAGGCATTAATTGCTCAGAATGAAATAGCACAAATTGGTGGACCAGTGGCCGATGTATACCTAGAGAAAATTCTTGCATTACAAAAGGATTTTCCTATCCGTATTGTTTTTGTTAAGTATCCAGTTACTCGAGCGTATACGATAGAATCAAAAATTGATATGGCGCGAAACCATTTTGACCAAAATAAGGTGGAAAAGGAAATAATTTCTGCCGGATTTGAACTGTTAGACTATCACTCATTATTTGCAGATAGCTTGCATTACTTTACTGATGCGCACCATTTAAATCAAGAGGGTCGCATTCAGTTTACGCAGATTTTAAATACTCGTTTAAATCCAAGTACTACTAAATAATGCTTTTTAATTCCATCACATACTGGATTTTCCTACCACTAATAGTAGTGTTATACTTCCTAACGAAACAGAAGTATAGATGGGCTATTTTATTAGTAGCTAGTTATGTTTTTTACATGACTTGGAGGATGGAATATGCGTTGCTAATTCTATTCTCAACCGCTGTTGATTATTGGGCAGGTCTTGAAATGACAAAACGAGAAAAGAAGGACCGAAAGCCCTTTTTAGCCGTTAGTTTAATAGCCAATCTAGGATTATTATTCTGTTTCAAATATCTTGATTTTTTTAATGAAACAATTAGAGAAATATCCGGTTGGGCAGGCATTGATTATGGAGTGCCAGAATTAGACATCCTACTTCCAGTAGGCATTTCATTTTATACATTTCAAACGTTAAGTTACACCATAGACGTGTACAGAGGAACCCGAAAAGCAGAAACACATTTTGGAATTTTTGCCTTGTACGTTTCATTTTTTCCGCAACTTGTTGCGGGTCCCATTGAAAAATCAACGACACTTCTTCCTCAATTCTACGAAAAACACCAATTCGAATTACAACGTGTTCTTGACGGAGTGAAATTGATTGTGTGGGGTTTATTCAAGAAAATGGTGATTGGCGATAATCTGGCCATTTTTGTAAACAATGTATATGACCATCCAGATGGGTATTCTGGAAACATGCTAATATTAGCTACGTATGCTTTTACTATTCAGGTGTATGCAGATTTTTCTGGATACACAGATATTGCCATTGGGTCTGCTAAGATTTTAGGTTTTAATCTTTCCGATAATTTCAATCGCCCATACTTTGCGACCTCCATAAGTAAGCTTTGGAGGCGTTGGCATATCTCATTAACTCAATGGATTCGTGACTATTTTTATTTGCCGCTACTTCATCGTTCGCAATCCTCATTTATGAGTTATGTTTTGATATACGTGATTCTCATTGTTATAGGTCTTTGGCACGGGGTAGGTTGGCAATTTGGTGTTTTTGGAGTTATTCATGGCACCTATCTCACTATTCAAAGGCTAACATTTACATTTCGTAATAAACTAGTTACAGCTACCAAACTAGACACCTTTCCCAAATTAAAAAATGGAATTGATGTATTCATCACTTTCAATTTATGGGCCTTTGCACTTATTTTTTTTAGAAGCAACACGGCTACAGATGGCTTTTTTATAGTGAGAAATATATTTGAAGGAGGAGAAGTCATTTCCTTTATTTCGAAAATGAGTAATTTCTTCTTTTCTAATATTGTTGTTGCCTTAACAGGAACCATTTTACTTTTCGTTATTGAATATTACAATAAACACAACCTTAGAAACCCATTTAGTATTATTAAAAACAATTCGTTAAGATGGGTAACATATCTATTTGTAGTCTTTTATTTAATGGTTTTTAGAGTTACAGATAGTGTAGCCTTCTTTTACTTTCAATTTTAATGGAGAAGTCAAATAACATAGCAATAGTTAAAAAGGTAATACTATTCCTAGTACTAACCATAACTATAAATGGGTTGTTAAGCTGGTTCTATTTTAGCAAGATTACTCCAAGAACCAAGTACAATCAAACCGAACAAAAATTTGAGTCGAAAAAAACAGCTACACGCACATTATTTTTAGGACACTCCCGATGTGCTAATGGAATTGATGCCGACCAAATTAACGGAGCTTCCAATTTCGCCTCTTTTGGTGAAAACAATATTTACACGTATTACAAATTCCGAGAAATAATTGAAGATTTAAACCTGAATATTACACGAGTAATTATTCCGTATGGCTTTTCAAGCTTTGTTAGTTTCACCTCTCCAGCGGTAGTTGACCAGAGTTATTGGAATAGGTATATTGATTATGCTGAATTAGGCCAAATGCATAATCAATCTGCCGATTATTTTTCAACTTACCTTCAATCCGTTTTTATTCCATATGCGCGTAGTATTAAGTTGCTAATTAATAAAAGAACCACGCTTTTTTCTCCACCAAAAATGACTCTTTCGGAGTGTTCTACTAATCAAGGTAAGCATACTTATGCGGAGGCTACGGTTGCTTATAATCTTACTTTTCGTAATTACTATGATGAGATATCTTTAGAATATCTGCAGCGCTTTTTGGCACTATGTGCGATAAAAAACATAGAGGTAATTGCTATAAAATATCCAGTTACTAAGTATTATAGAGAAGGATATAAGAAAGAAATGGCACGTTCAAATCTCAGTGAACAACCATTTATTTTAGCCTTACAGGCGAGTCAAGCTACGTTGTGGAATGAAGAGTCAATATTTGATTCTGAGGAGCAGAACTACAAAGACACGCAC
>CAXMPG010000148.1:0-24992 GCA_964195485.1 uncultured Desulfobacterales bacterium | reverse complement strand
ACTCGATGTTCTCGGTGATGAAAGGAGAACGTTTTTTCTGCGGTAAAGTAATCGAGGTGATGGATAAGGAAAATGCTCAAAAATCATTTAAATGTGAGGGTGTTCGGTTATCAAAACGAGAGTTAGAAGTTATTGAGTTTGTGACTAAAGGTCTATCTAATAAAGAAATTGCGAATGTCATGTTTTTATCGGTTCATACCATTCTGACCCACAGAAAAAACTTGATGAATAAACTTGGATTAAAAAATACTGCAGGACTTGTAGTCTATGCCGTTCAAAACGGTTTGCATGTAGATTTGAATTAATTATAGACAAAGTACCCCATGAAAAAAATAGGATTGTTTTACGGTTCGGATACCGGAAACACGGAAGTTATTGCTGGTCTGATCCAAAATAAAATAGGTGAAGAAAACATTGATATTATTGATGTTTACGATTTTGATATTTCCGATTTTAATAAATATGAAAACATCATTATTGGTTTGTCAACCTGGCATGATGGCCAATTGGTAAGTGCCTTTGATGATATTGAAAGTGATTTTAAAGAAATTGATTTTTCGGGGAAAAAGATAGCTCTTTACGGATTAGGAGACCAATTTGGATATGCCGATTATTTTATTGATGGCGTAGGAATTATAGGTAACTACATTATTGCGCAAGGTGGAAATGTAGTGGTGGAATGGCCTACCGATGAGTATGATTTCGAGGAATCTAAAGCGGATAAGGGAAATGGTTTTTTTATGGGTTTAGCCCTGGATGAAGATAACCAAGACGATTTTACCGAAGCAAGGTTAGATAAATGGGTTCCAATGGTATTGGAGGCTTTTAAATAAGAAATTAATAGGCATAAAAAAAAGCCAGCTTTTGCTGACTTTTTTTTGTTTTGTGTGAAATCAATATTAATTATTTGCCACTTCCATTTTATCAATGCTAGTGATAACATTAAATGTGGGAGGAGCTAATAAGTGCTGTTTTACTGGACATTGGTCTACTACACGTTTGATAGCAGAGTTGTACTTTTCTGGAAACCCTTCGGGTAAGTCTACATGAATATCAATTTCTAATACTTGATTAGTAGCGTAGTCATATTTCATTTTTTGAATGATTTTTACTTCGTCTGTACTTAAACCTCTTTGGTTCATAAAAGCTTGTACAAATACAGCAGAACACATTCCTGCAGTAGCCAAGAAGATTAAAAATGGAGATACATTCATTGTGATTTCACCGCCATTCATGTAAGGAACTATTCTTCCAGTACTGTCAAATTTTATTTCTATTTCCATGATGCTTTTTTTATTTTTTACCAGGCAAAGGTGCAGTACCGATGAAGTGAATGTCTGTGATATTTATTGCAGATTAGGAAATAGTTTTCTGATTTTTTTATGCTGCGGGTTTAAAGGGATATGGGTGTGATTTAGTGCTATTCTGGATTTTTCACAAATAACAACAAGCCGCCATAGGGTAAGTATAAAAGAGTTAGGTTGGTGTCGCTAAGTGACATAATAGCGTACTTGTATTCGTCCTCTCCTTGAAGTGGCCAACAAAATAAAGTGTCACTTTCAATTTTTATTTTAGATTGGTCAGAATAATTACCGTCATAATAGTCGACCAATGTTAAACCATCAAAAATCATAACATACAAAGAATCGGTGGTTGAAATCCATTTTCCTTGAATATGGTTATAATCGTATTCATTTTCCTTCCTGTTATGGAGTAAGTGCTGGTATAGAATGAATTTATTTTGAAAGTTGGCAGGCTCTGCTAGTTTCATTAGCCTTTTCCCCTTTTTTATTTTACTGATTTCAGTATTTTTATTGAAGTAATGCCTAGATTCAAATGCTATTTTTGAATGGTAGAAATCGAAACCCATAAATCCATTTACACTATCAATTATTTGCTCGAAATTTTGTTCATTGTGGTAAACAAAAAATAATTCAGAATCCCATACATAATATTCAGTAGTCATTATAGCATAGGATAATCCTATTTTTTCTATAATTCTATAAGAGTATCGTTCTTAAAATAGCCTGTTAATTGACCTCCATGGTCAGGGGAATGGTCTAAAAAATCGGCATTATTTAATTGGATAGTATCGAAATTGGCTTGCGAATTAATCCATTCATACTGTGATTTTATTATGCCTATCTGATCACTTTTTGTTTGGGAGTATAGTGACGTAAATGGATAAGTTAGAAGAATGAAGATTGTTACAAGTAAAACCTTATTCATAACCAGAGGTCTCCTAAAATTTCACCACTTTAAACGTATAAACGCTAGTGTCACTAAATACTTTGTAAATATATGTTCCCTTAATAAATTGATTAGGTGAAACAGATAGTTCGAAATTATCGGAATGAAAAGCCTTGATTAGTTTACCCGTGAGGTCATAAATATGTAATTTAAAATCTTGGTTTGAGATGATTTCCAGCGGAGAAATTCCTTTGGCGAAGTTTTCCGTATTAAAAACGGCCACATTACTTTTATTTAAATCAATCACTCCTAACAAATCGTTTGGCTTACCTACCGTACAATTAGAAACCATGCCTTTATCTTTAAAAGTCCAACAAATTTCAGCGTAGTGGTTTCCGTTATAAATAAGACTATCTGTAGTAATGTACAACGCAGCTGCTTGGGCCATAGTCATATTACTACTAAAGCTGTATGCCGCTTCAAGGGCAATAGTTACTGTTTTATCACGGCCAATATTTCTTTCTATTCGTAATACCGCAGAGCTCCATAATGGCGCATCTCTATATAAATTAAACTGCAAATCATCAGGGTAGATGGCGTTTGAAACCGTTAATCTCCCTGGCCAGTATTCATTATGGCCATCCCATTTAAAAGCATAATCACTGTGGTAATCATCGTAAGTAATCCCATAAGAAACAGCCATGTAATCTCCAAAAGCTTCATCCATTGCGTTACGCTCAGAACCAAAATTGGTGTTTGGACTAGCGCTGTGCATAATAGCATGAGTGTATTCGTGGATTACTACATCCGCATCTTCGGCATCATCTACACCACCTTCACCAAAAATAATGGATGGAGGATTAGTTCCTGATGTAAAAGCAGAGTTGTCTTGACCATTAAAGCCATGGCAATCTATTGGAATTTGATAATTTACAATATCCAAAAAGCCAAGTGACTGAATATATCTTTGCTGTTTCGTGATGTGATATAAAACGTTTACATCTTCAAAGCCAGACTCTGACCTGTCGTAATAAAAGAAAGGTACTGTATCGGTAACTGGAGGAACAATGGGTAATGAATGCTCTGCAATTTTGACAAATTTATTTTCTAGAATAAACGTTCCGTTATCATACGTTACGTCAATGTCAACCGTATCTCTTAGGGCATCTAAATCAGGATTAGTAGCATCATTATTATCAGAAAAGTTAGTGCCTACTTGATAGGTGGTGTTTGCTTTCGTTAAAGGGTCTGGTAGAAAAACCAAAGCTTTGGCCGTGGTATCTGAAGGAGTGAAATGAGCCGAAAGTTCTGTTTGATACACCGCTTCATTATTCACATCGTAAAGGTTTTCAAAATAATAACCTTGAGCATCGGTGTGTTTGACTTGAACACATTTTACAAATTGCGCGTTTTGTTTTGCCCAAACAAGGTTGGAGGTATTAATTTGATGCGTTGATGGAATTAACTCGGATGCTTTAGAGATTTCAGGCCAAAGAGATTCTTTGTAATTTGAAATATCTTGAATAGAACTAAAAATAGAAGTAATGTTTCCTTTCTTATCGGTGTTTAATTTAATGATAGCTTGATAAACCTCCGTTCCTTCAAAGGTTTGGATAAAAGTATAATGATATCCAGAAGGACTGTTTATATCCGTCATTAACTTTAAGTCATTCGAAGCTTCCGTAATTAGTACGTGCTTTAAAAATGACTTTGCTTCGGTTACGTTTTTTACGATTCCTTTATTAGAAATGAAGGTAGCTGTTTCAATATCGTATTTCGGAATGGAAGAAAATTCTGCCTTTTGTGCACTAACGGAAAGACTTAAAAAAATGGCTATGATTGAATATGGTATTTTCATAATTTGTTTTCTTCTATTTGTAGTTGATGCAATTTACTAAGAATTTGGGTAACGTGAGAATAAAACTTTAACCTTACCGAGATTTCGAGTACACATGTTTCACGAAAGTCTTGTTTTTTGATAGACACTCCTTCGGCTTTAGTATACCGCATTACCTCACTCATTATTTCGTAAGGAAATGTAAGTTTAAGGTATTTCTTTAAATAAAACTCTTTAATATTACCGGCTTGAATTGCTTCTTTAGCAGCCGTTTTATAAGCGTTTATCAATCCTCCAACACCAAGCTTTGTGCCTCCAAAGTACCGGACTACTACAATCAAAGTATTATGCAGCTTAAAAGATTGAATTTGCCCCATAATTGGAGGTCCGGCAGAGTTGTGTGGCTCTCCATCATCGGTGAATTTAGTTTCTGTCTCCGTGGTTCCGAGGCTCCAAGCGTAACAAAAATGACGGGCAGAATGGTGTTTTTTACGTAAATCGGCTAATCGCAGTTCAATGTCTGCTTTAGTTTTTACCGGAAAAACATAGCCAAAATGCTTGGAACCTTTATCCTTAAATAAACTATCAGAAACCGAAATTGGTTCTAAATATGAATCGTCTATATCATTCATCAGTATACCTATTATTTACTTTAGAATCAACCACGGTATGAAAAGCGGTGCCTGATAAAATGAGAAGAACAAGTATTACAAATAATCCCCCTTGACCATTTTGGGCCATAATGTCTGTTTCAAGAAATAGGTACATAAAAGTGACGCCTAAGAATAAACAAGAAATAACAAAATTCAAAATAAGTAAGTAGATTTTGGGTGTTTTTAATCGACTAAAAAACAACAAGAGCAAAACAAAAATTAGTGCAATAAATACCCAAAAAAGCCAATTCATAATTTCAACTTTTTGGTTTTTAATATTTCCTCGAAGTACGGCTTTTTCTTCTTGGAGACTATTTAATGTTAATTGATTTTGAGCAAGTGCAATTTGAATGTTTTGAGAGTTAGACACTTCCAAAAGACTATCACTAAGACTTATGTATTGAATATAATAATCCAGAGCAACCTTAAATTGTTGGTCATCCTCTTCAATCATATACAATTCATTTAGAGAAATTAATTTTTCTTCATGATAGTTAAGTTCGTTTACCATTTCCAACGCAGAAAGGGAGTAAGTTCTAGCTAAATTTAGGTGATTAGAAATACGTTCTAACTCTGCCATATTATTTAGCGATACGGCTTGTTGTGATTTAGAATTTGTGTTTAACTCGAAGGCTAAAGTAAAATAATGACGGGCTTCTTCTAACATGTTTTGCGACATGTATGTAGCGCCTAGGTTAGAGTATATTCTTGTTTCAGCAATTTTATTCTCCAGGTTGTTTTGGTAAATGTCAAGCGCCTTTAGAGCGTAGTTAATAGAATTCTGGTAATTCCCAACTCGCTCATGTGCAGCCCCTAAATTGGCGTAAATAATACCAATTGATTCGTAGTTGTTTTTTTGTAAAGCTAGAATGAGCGCTTGTTCATTGTACTCAATACATTTTTGATATTTACCTTGATCATAGTAAATGGTTGAAATATTTATCAAATTAGAAGTGATGTCCGTAGCGTTAATGTTTCCCTTCTTAATTTCTAAACATTTATTGTAATACTCAAGAGCTTTGTTATTATCGTATAAAGAGCTGTAAGTAACCCCCAAATTATTATAAACTCTAGCTAATCGGCTTTCGTTTTTATGTTCTGTAAAATAGTGAGCCGCTTTTTCTAGATACTGGATGGAAGAAGCCCAATCGTTTGAAAGGTATTTGTAGACTCCCATATAGCTCTGTCCAATAGCCACACCCTCATAATTTTTCTGGTCGTCTAAAATGGTAATCGCATTTTGGGTAGTTTGAATAGCGTTATCAAGGTCCTCGTATTTCCATTGCCAAGCTAACTCTAATTCAAGTTTAGCAATTTCAATCGGGTTATTACTGCCTTTTATTAGCACTGAAATACTATCGATTTTTGGGTTTGAAGCTAATACAGAAGTACCGAAAATTACGAGTGATAAAAAAACTAATGTGCTAAATATCTTTCCCATAACAATATATTTTGTTGTTGCCAAAGCTTAAAGTACGCGATGCGATGTTATTAAATGAGGGTGATTTAACACCATCTTTCAAATATAATGAAGTGCAGATTCGGTATATCCTGTCCCAAATGTCTTTTTCAATAAACTGCTGCAACGTAAAGGCTCCACCTTCAATTAAAACAGATTGAATGTTTCTTTTCCAAAGTTGATGAAGCATTGATTCCAAGTAATTAGAGTCATTAGTAACCTGAATGTACTCGATGTTTTTTTCTTTACCGGATTTGAGGGAGTTAAAAACCAACGTTGGATTAGATCCATCAAATAGGTGAAGGTGTAGTGGTAATTTTAAATTAGTGTCAATAACAATCCGTATTGGATTCTTACCGGCCCATTTACGAGTGGTTAAAGATGGGTTGTCTAATAATGCGGTGTTGGTACCTACCAAAATAGCTTGGGTTTCGCTTCTCAATTTATGTACCCATCTTGAGCTACTTGAATTTGATATTTTTAGCGAAGGAGTAGCATTGCTTTCTCTCTTGGTATCAATAAAACCATCTTTGGTTTCTGCCCATTTCAAAATGAGGTACGGACGTTTTTTTTGATGAAAAGTGTTGAATGCACTGTTTAATTCATTGGCTTCCTTTTCAAGAATACCAGTAATAACCTCAATACCTGCCGCTTTGAGTTTCGAAATCCCGTTGCCGCAAACAACCGCATTTGAGTCAATTGCAGCAATAACTACTTTCGGAATTTTATGTGCGATAATTAAGTCCGAACACGGTGGTGTTTTACCAAAATGTGAACACGGTTCTAAGCTTACATAAATGGTTGAATCTTTTAATAACGAAGTATCTTTTACACTGTTAATCGCATTTACTTCCGCATGAGGACCTCCGTATTGTTGGTGGTAACCTTCACCAATAATAGTGTTGTTATGTACAATAACGGCCCCTACCATTGGGTTAGGGGCAACATGCCCAAGACCTAATTTAGCTAATTCTAAACAGCGCTGTATGTAAAACTCGTTGTTGATTGAAAAGTGTTTTTAATTATTTCAAATGTATGTTTTTTGTTAGGAATTAGGGTGTTAGTTTTGTGGGAAATCACAAGTGAAATAATTATAAATTTTAGATCGTGTTCTAACTAATAAAAAGAAAGAAATTCATGAAAATGCCCGATAATAAAATAAGTTCTGTCAATAATTATTTTCATTTAAAACTAGATGAATTATATGATTATAATGAAGTAGAAAGTTTCTTTTGGATTCTTTTAGAGGCTGAAATTCAAGTGGAAAAGCTTGATTTTATGAAAGACCCTGAATTAAGAATGTCTGAAAGTCAATTACTGAAATTCATTGATTTCTCCAGAAGGTTAGTACGCAATGAACCAGTGCAATATATTGTAGGCTATACTGATTTTATGGGGTTAAAGCTTGAGGTTGATACATCGGTTCTTATTCCAAGACCCGAAACCGAAGAACTTGTAAGTTGGATAGTAGAAAGTGTAGATAAAGGCTCTCCCATAGAAATAATTGATATCGGTACGGGAAGTGGTTGTATAGCAATTGGCATAAAAAAATTATTGGGTAATGCGTTTGTTACTGGTGTTGATGTTATGCGTAATGCGTTAGAAATAGCACAAAGAAATAGTGAGTCAAACCAACTTCGTGTAGATTGGAAAATGATGGACGCCCTAAACTTACCCTGGGAAGTCGAAAAGTATGATGTAATTGTAAGTAACCCTCCGTATGTACTAGATACAGAAAAGGAACTAATGCGCAAAAACGTATTGGAATTTGAACCGCATGTGGCATTATTTGTTGAAGATGATGATCCATTATTGTTTTACGAGGCTATTTCAGAATGGGCAATAAATAGCTTGAAAAAGGGTGGTTTTTTGTTTTTTGAAATTAATGAAAAATATGAAGACAAAATGAAATCCTTGTTGAAGGAAGTTGGGTTTTCAAAGGTAGAATCCAAGATGGACATTTTTGATAAACCAAGGATGATTAAAGCGCGTAAATAATGAAGGGCTTCTTTGTAATTATTTTTACGCTATTTCAATTCGGTTTGTTCGCCCAACAGGCAGGTTCATATACTGTTCAAGACTCTATTAATGATGCTAAAATCATAAATGAGTTTTACTATAAAACTAAATTTCAAGTCAGATTAAGTAATCAACGTACTTTACTGTCATCTGGGGTTGATATTAAAATAAATGCCTTAAATATAGGTTTTCAATTTAAACACCACTACAAATTGGGTTTGTTTGGGCTATTAAGTAATCGGTATGTACTTAGTGCCGAAGAAAATCCTGGAGTGGCCTATTTTGAAGCTTCCGTTTTAGGGTATGGAGCCTATTTTGAATATGTGCTTTTTGAAAATTACAGGTATTATTTGGGACTTCCTTTTACTGTTTCTAGTGCTTTTGTAGGTGCGCAAGCTTTTGACAATAATGATAATGCATTAAAGGAGCAGGATTTAAGATCAGACAATTTTGGTATGACTTCTTTAGGAGTCTCCGCAGGGTACAATATAAATTTTTGGCTTACTTTTTCAACGGGTGTTGGATATAGGTTAGCATTTAGTGGCCAGGATGAAGAGAATGATTTATTAAGTACCCCTTTTTATACCTTTGGGGTAAAAGTGAAACTAGGTAGTTTTATTACCACAATTTCGCGTCATAAAGAAGTTCTTAAAATGAAATCTATTTATTTTCGTGATAAAGATACTTGGAGAGGAAACAAGTTCAAAAAAAGACACCCAAACTTATAATTGAATATGGTTAAGGAAGATATACAGAAATTACGCGAGGAGCTAACGCATCATAATCATCTTTACTATGTAGAAAGCCGTCCGGTTTTAAGTGACTTTGACTTTGATACTAAGTTAAAAGAATTGCAAGTTTTAGAGGATGCACATCCGGAGTTTGCGGACCCAAATTCACCTACAAAAAGAGTTGGTGGAGAAGTGTCAAAATCATTTACTTCCGTGCAGCATGAGTTTCCAATGCAATCTTTAGGTAACTCTTATTCGGAAGAAGAAATTGAAGAGTTTATTACCCGAATTCAAAAAGAGTTAGAGAGCGAAGAAACTGCGTTTGTCTGTGAGTTGAAGTATGATGGTGTGGCCATAGCGGTTACGTATGAAAACGGAAATTTTCAACAAGCCGTTACGCGTGGTAACGGATTACAGGGTGATGACGTTTCTAATAATGTACGTACCATACGCTCTTTACCTTTGAAGTTAAAAGGAGATTACCCCCATAAATTAGAAGTACGTGGAGAAATAATGTTCTCTAATAAAGCCTTTGAAAAACTGAATGAAGAAGTGGTAGCAAATGGCGACCAGCCTTATGCCAACCCAAGAAACACAGCTTCTGGCACGTTGAAATCATTAGATTCAGCTGTCGTTGCGCAGAGAGGTTTAGAGTGCTTTATTTACGCTTCTATTAGTAAAGAGTTAAACGAGAGTAACCATTTTGATGCGGTCGAGAAATTAGCCCCTTTTGGATTTCGAGTGCCGTCTGCAAAACTTAACAGAATCAAGGTATGTAACAACCGCCAAGAAATAATGGATTTCATCCATTACTGGGAAAGTGAACGATTTAATCTTCCTTTCGCTATAGATGGAATTGTGATAAAAGTAGATAGCATTGAGCAGCAAAAGTTATTAGGTAGCACTGCAAAAGCACCAAAGTGGGCTATTTCATATAAGTATCAAGCAGAACAAGCAGAGACTATTTTAGAAGATATAGTGCTTCAAGTGGGTAGAACTGGAGCAATTACTCCAGTGGCTCATTTGGAGGCGGTTCAACTTGCTGGAACTGTTGTGAGAAGAGCTTCTTTGTATAATGAAGACTATATAAATGAATACGACTTACGCATAGGAGATACTGTTCAGGTAGAAAAAGGGGGCGAAATTATTCCAAAAGTAGTGGGTGTTAACATGGAGTTAAGGCCTAATGAATCTACGCCATATATTTATCCGGCTATTTGTCCAGAATGCCAAAGTAAATTGGTTAGAAAAGAGGAAGAAGTTAACCATTACTGCATTAATGAAACTTCTTGTCCGCCTCAAGTAATTGGAAGAATGCAACATTTCATTTCCAGAAAAGTACTGGATATTGAAGGTATTGGCGATGAAACTATTATTACCCTATTTGAAAAAGGATTGATTAATGCGTTTATTGACTTGTACCATCTGAAATATGAGGACTTAATTGGTTTAGAAGGAATGGCTGATATTTCGGTAAAAAAATTACTGAAGGGGCTAGAAGACTCTAAAAAGCAACCGTTTCATAAAGTGTTGTTTGCTTTAGGAATTAGACATATTGGAGAAGTGGTAGCTAAAACTTTAGCGAGAAACTTCAAAAGCATTGATAACCTAATGAATGCCACGGAAGAAGAATTGATTTCGGTGAATGAAATAGGGAAAGTAATTGTGCAAAGTATTAGGGAATATTTTGCATCTACGCATCATCGAGAATTACTTTCGCAAATGAAAGAAATGGGTTTCAAATTGGAAATTTCTGATGAAGAAGCCTCTATGTCTAGTCAAAAACTGAAAGGATTATCCATCGTTATATCCGGTGTTTTTGTAGATCATAGTAGAGATGAATTGAAGAAGATGATAGAACTGAATGGAGGTAAAAACTCTGGGTCTATCTCTAAAAAAACAGCTTTCATTGTAGCGGGCGACAAAATGGGTCCCAGTAAGTTAGAGAAAGCGAATAAACTGGAAGTTAAGATAATTTCAGAAAGTGATTTGATTGAATTGTTAGAAAAAGAATGATAGGTTTTTTAGTAAATACATTAGGTAAATGGAAACTGCGAAAATTATTTGAAGCAAATAAGCGTATTCCGCAAGCCATTAATTTAGAAAGTATCGAATCGGCTGTTTTGGTTTTTGATATTACCACGAACAAAGATTATGATGAAATCAGTGGGTTTGCAACCTATTTAAGGCGTAATGAAGGATTGAATTCCGTAAAAATGATTGCGTATCATTCTGAAAAAGAGATCCCATCGTTCGTTGATGAGAAGACTGTTTTAGTATTCGGTAAAAATGAATGCAATGCTTTTGGGATACCCAATCAGGTGGAATTTGATTTTAAAACACCGTTTGACTTATTAGTCGATTTCACTTCAGATTCATTCGTGCCTACCAATTATTTTTTAGGTCAGATAAACGCCAAAACCTTTGTGGGTAAAGGTGGGTCTGAAAAAGAGGAATGGTTTGATTTAATAATTGACATTCCAAACAACAGTGGACTCTCCATATATAAAGAGAATATATTGAGGTATTTAAAAATGATAAATAAAGCTTAAAATGGATAATTTAAAGGGAGTTGGAGTGGCATTAATTACGCCATTTAATGAGAAAGAAGAAATAGATTATTTAGCATTTGATACATTAATCAACCACACCATTGATGGTGGGGTAGATTTTTTAGTAGTTCAAGGTACAACGGGTGAATCGGCTACGCTTAGTAGTAAGGATAAGCAGATAGTGTTACGTCATGCCGTGGCCACTATTAAGGGCAGAGTTCCTGTAGTTTACGGACATGGAGGAAATAACACGAAGGTTTTAGTAGAAAGTTACAAATCATTAGATTTAACTGGAGTATCTGCAATTTTATCGGTAAGTCCGTATTATAATAAACCTTCTCAAGAAGGTATTGTAGCGCATTTCAAAGTGTTAAATGATGCTTTTGACTTACCTATAATTCTGTATAATGTTCCGGGTAGAACAGGTTCCAACATGACATCCAGTACTACTTTAGCCTTAGCCAAATTGGATAACATTATTGGGGTTAAAGAGGCTTCAGGCGACTTAGGTCAAATGAGTCAAATCATTAAGAATAAGCCGAAAGAATTTTTAGTTTGGAGTGGTGATGACGATCTAATTTTAGAGCAAATGGCAATTGGTGCAGATGGCGTAATTAGCGTAATTGCAAATGCACTACCACAAGAATTTGTTAATTTGGTTCATGGGGCATCACAAGGAGATTACAAAGTTGCACGTGAAATTCATTATCAATTATGTGATATCATTCCATTATTATTTGCAGAAGGAAACCCAGGCGGAATTAAGGCCGTATTAAAAATGTTAGGAATAGGAGAGGAGCATATGTTGTTGCCGTTACTTCCTATATCAAGTGAATTAAGAAATAATCTTCGTGAAGAATTAATAGCTTCAGGAATTCAATTAAAAGGATAATTATGAATGTATTTGATATTGCCAGAACCACGCGTTTAAACATTTTGAAATTAATTAATGGTTTGACTACCGAACAATTAAACACGGTGCCAGATGGGTTTAATAACAATATTATTTGGCATGTAGGCCATTTACTGGCTACGCAACAATTGTTAACGTATGGCTTGTCTGATAATGAAGTCATTTTATCAGATAATATCATTGAAGAGTTTAGAAAAGGTACCAAGCCAGAAAACGATTACTCAGAAGATGATATTGAGGAATTAAAAACTGTTTTTATTGATGTAATTAATGAAACTGAGGCTGATTTTAAGGATGGTTTATTCACGGCATTTAAGTCTTACCCAACTAGCTTTGGAATTACCCTGGAGTCCATAGAAGATGCTTTAACATTTAACAATGTGCATGAAGGCTTGCATATGGGGTTGATCATGGGAATGAGAAAGTTAGTTTAGGTTTTAAAGTTAAAGATGATAAGATTAGTAAAAATAGAAGATGCCAAAGCGATTTGCGGTATCTTTAATTACTATGTATTAAATGCTATTGCCACATTTGTAGAAGAGCCTTTTACCGTAGCGGATATGGAGGCTAAAATAAACGCCATTCATCCTAAATATCCTTGGTTAGTTTATGAGAAAAATGGGATTGTAGTTGGATTTGCTTACGCAAACAGATGGAATGAACGCTCCGCATATAAAAACTCCGTTGAAAGCACGGTTTATCTTAAAAACGGAATCGAAAAACAAGGAATAGGATCTCAATTGTATTCCAGTTTGATTGAGAGAATTAAGTCTGAAGGATACCACTCTATGGTTGGAGGAATTTCTTTGCCAAATGCGGCAAGCCAAAAATTACATGAGAAACTAGGCTTTAAAAAAGCGGCTCATTACAAAGAAATCGGGTTCAAGTTTAATCAATGGATTGATGTTGGTTATTGGCAATTAATTATTTAAGAATAAATTATTAAGCATAAAAAAAGCCCTGATAACATTTGTTATCAGGGCTTTTTGATATTTTTTTTATTTAAAAAATCATGGTAAGACCAGCGCCATAAGTACCGCCAGTGTCTCCACCTAGGCTACCACCGCCACCTTCAAGGTATACACCCCATGTTTCGTTCCAAAACCATCTTCCACCTATTTGAAGTCCAATGTTTAAATCACTACTATGATTATCAGAAATTGCAAGACCAAAACCTACGTTAGCACCACCATAAACATCCCATGCAGAAGGTAAACCAATTAAATCATCAAAATAATAATTTGCTTTTACACCTAAAGTAAGGTGATCAAGGTCAAAGTTTGTGAAAGCAGTTGGAGCAATGGTAATTGCACTTGCTACTGGAATTTCATAAGAAACTCCTATGATACCAAAATTCAATTGTTTCTTCGCCTGTGCATTAACAGCAACAGTTGCAATTAGTGCTACCGCGATGAGTATTAATTTTTTCATGTTTGTTTTTGTTTAATGAGATTTATAGAACAAAAGTAATAAACTTAGATTTTCAACCATAAAACAATGGCAATAAAACTATAATTTGGGACGTTAGGGTTGTTTTGTGTAGTTAAATTGTACTCTTTTTTTCATTCCCCGATCGTGACCATCAATTACAATATCCAATTTATTGTTTCCTATGTTTTTGTACGTAATAGATTGCGGCCAGTCAGATGAAGAGTTATAAAAAACAATACTATCTGCGCTAAAGGATTGTATATTATATACAACGTCATTCTCAAATCCTACTTCAGAGGTTGTTAATTGAAGTTCAGCGTTTTGACTATTAATGGTAAAAGTGCTCATTTCCGTGGTGTCAAAACCATTGATAAATACACTTGTTCCTTTAAGAACATCATTGTCTAAGCCCCAAGATTCTAATTGGGTATTACCGTTAAACTCTCTAGACCAATCTCCTTTTAACCACTGAATGTCGGCAGTTGTTTTTGCTTCTTCTGAGCATGAATACATCAGGAGAATAGCTGCTAAAAAAATAAAATTTCTTTTCATCTTTGATATTGAATTTGTGGTATCAAAATTGGTTAATTTTGAGAAATCAACAACAATAAAATGAAGACAATATTATTTATTTCTATAGTAACATTATTTAGTGCTGGATTTACTTCTTGTTCTAAATGTTACGACTGTATCGAAACGCAAGAAATTTTAGATAGTAGCGGAAACGTAATTGATGAAACAGAGGTGCATGAAAGTGTGTGTACCGCAGATCAAGATGAAATTTCAAGAAGAGAAACGAATGGAGCTGTTTGCTCGTAGGCTATTGATTACCAATACCAAAATATAGGGCATAAAAAAACGGGTTAGCAATTTACATCGCACCGCTCAACTTTCGACCCTTGCTTCATTCCTGACCTGGGGGATTAGAAAGGAGCTGGTCGTGTAAGACTAACCCGAGCGGCAAATGTAAAACGACTTTTTAAATATATAGGCAACAAAAGCGAAAGTTTTTTCATGAATTTTCAGCGAATTTTATACTCCCAATTCTAATAATAAAACCAATTTCACCCTATATTTGCTGAAATGAGGGCAAAGACCATTTTAAATCAGAAACATCTGGAATTAACCATAAATAGGTTATGCTATCAACTCATTGAAAATCATGATGATTTTTCAGAAGCTGTAATTATTGGAATGCAACCCAGAGGTGTTCATCTCTCAAAAATTATTCATGCTAGATTAGCAGAAATTACCGGCAATACAAATATTCCAATTGGTGCGTTAGATGCTTCTTTTTATAGAGATGATTTTCGTAGAAGAGATACTCCTATTGAAGTTTCGGGTACCACTATTGATTTTTTGATTGAAAATAAGAAAGTAATTCTCATTGATGATGTGCTCTATACTGGACGTATGGTTAGAGCGGCTCTTGATGCCATGATGGATTTTGGTAGACCGAAATCTGTAGAGTATTTGGTTTTAATTGAAAGACGATTTAGTAGAGAGTTACCCGTTAATGCAGATTACGTGGGTAGAACCATTGACTCTGTTGTTTCTGAAAGGGTGGATGTACAATGGAAAGAAGATAAAGGAAAGGTGATACTTACAAATATCGGTTAAGTTATGAGTAGTTTGAGTGTTGATCATTTATTAGGAATTAAAGACCTCACTAAAGAGGATATTGAACTTATTTTTAATACCGCAGATCATTTCAAGGATGTATTGAATAGACCTATAAAAAAGGTTCCTTCTTTAAGAGATATTACGGTAGCCAATTTATTTTTTGAAAATTCTACCCGAACCAGATTATCTTTCGAATTAGCCGAAAAAAGATTGTCTGCTGATGTAATTAATTTTTCAGCAGCCTCCTCATCGGTAAAAAAGGGAGAAACACTAATTGATACGGTAAACAATATATTAGCCATGAAAGTGGACTTAGTTGTCATGAGACATCCAAGTGCAGGAGCGGCTAAATTTTTATCTCAAAATGTAAACGCTAGAATTGTGAATGCTGGAGATGGCGCACATGAACATCCAACACAAGCCTTATTAGACACCTTTAGTATTAGAGAAAAACTAGGTAAGGTAGAAGGTGTTAAGGTGTTGATTGTGGGTGATATAATGCATTCTAGAGTTGCGCTTTCAAATATATTCGCACTTCAAAAATTAGGTGCCGAAGTTAAACTCTGTGGACCACGAACATTAATGCCAAAGCACATTGAATCGCTTGGTGTGGAAGTTGAGTATGATTTACGAAAAGGATTAGAATGGTGTGATGTAGCTAATATGTTACGCATTCAATTAGAACGTCAAGACATTAAATATTTCCCATCGTTAAGAGAATATACAATGATGTATGGTTTAGACTTGAAGATGCTAAACTCCCTATCAAAAAAGATTGTGGTCATGCATCCAGGTCCAATTAATAGAGGAGTAGAGATTTCTTCTGACATTGCAGATTCTGAACATGCTATTATTTTGGATCAAGTGGAAAACGGTGTGGCAATTAGAATGGCCGTATTGTATTTGTTAGCCGAAAAAATGGATCGCGTTTAAAGTCAAATTTACTTACTACACACCACTAAATATATTACCATGACAACACGTTGGGAAAAAGGAGATGAGTACGTAAAGCTTATTGTTGAAGGTATAAGTACCAATGTAAATGTTTTTAAATCTGCTCTAGAAATTGATTTAAACGGTAACATATTAATTGATATTTCTACCATTCGCGAGGTTGATCCAGAGTCCGTTAAGTATCTAAATAGTTTTGCTAAAGAGCATAAAGCTAAGCGTCTTTCTATTATTATTGCCACGCCTCATACTATTATCGGGTTAGTTAAATTAGAGATTGTTCCAACTTTATCGGAAGCTAGAGATATTATTTTCATGGAAATTACCGAGCGTGAGCTTGGTTTCTTTGGAGAAGATGAGGTTAACTAAACAAAACCCTTTACTTTAGGCAAATCGGTACCATTCTTGGTACTGTATATTCAAAAAAATTTCATCTATTCAATGGCATTTAAACTTACTATTTTAGGCTCAAATTCAGCTACACCAACTGCAAATAGGTATCCTACTTCTCAGGTTCTGGAATTTAATCAGAAGATGTATATGGTTGATTGTGGCGAAGGAACCCAGGTCCAGTTGAGACGGAATAAAGTAAAGATTCAGGGTATCAAAGTTATTTTCATCTCTCATTTACACGGTGATCACTATTTTGGCTTATTTGGGTTATTGGGAACCATGAACTTATTGGGTAGAACAAAGCCATTACAAATTTTTTCTAGCCCTGGATTGAAGGAAATGGTAATGTTACAGCTTAAATTAGCTCGGTCTAATTATGAGTTTGAAATTGAGTTTGTCGAATTGTCTCATGGTAGTTCGGAGTTGATTTATGAAGATAAAGTGATAGAGGTGTATACCATTCCTTTAGTACATAGAATTCCAACTAACGGATTCTTATTTAAAGAAAAAGAAGGACAACGTAAAATGAATAAGTTTTACTTGGATGAATTGAAAATTCCGATTGCAAAAATGAATGACATTAAAAATGGAGCTGATTTTATTTCGGATAATGGAGACATCCATAAAAATGAAAAAATAACTATATCTCCTAGTAAAGCTTGGAGTTATGCCTTTTGCTCAGATACTAAGTATACGGAACGTATCCTACCTGTCATCAAAAACGTGGATGTGTTATACCATGAAGCTACGTTTCTAAACACCGAAAAAGCAAGAGCTAAACATACCATGCATTCAACTGCGCAACAAGCAGGCAAAATAGCTCGCCTAGCAGAAGTTGGAGAGCTAATATTAGGACATTACTCGGCTAGATATAACGAGCTTGACAGCCATTTAGAAGAGGCTAAAGAAGAATTCGAAAAGGTAGAATTAGCAAGAGAGAATAAACAGTTTGAATACGTATAGTGTCAAACTAATCGGTAAAAAAGGCCACTTTAATTCCAATAGCAATTAGCAATCCTCCAAAAGTCTTATTAAACGCATTTTGATATTTCTCAAATACAGGTAGCACTCTAGAATGGGTTACTAAGTAGGCTAAAAAACTAAACCATAAAGCGGTATTAACCATTAAGATAATCCCTAAGAATATCAACGTATTGGTGGGCACGTCTGGTCCGACAACTATGGTGAAAAGACTAAGAAAAAACAGGGTTGCTTTAGGGTTTAATACGTTGGTTAAAAAACCAATACGTAATGCTTTAATTGGGGATATATCAGGCTTGTTTTCGGTTTCAGAAACGCCTAAATCAGAACTAGTACTCTTGAAAGACATGATTCCGATATAGATTAAATACCCTGCACCAACGTATTTTATGGCACTATAAATCATTACAGACTGAGATATGATAAGTCCTAATCCAAAAATACTGTAGAGTACATGTACTCCAATTCCTAAACCAAACCCAACGGCCGTCCAGATACCAGTTTTACGTGAATAGGTAAGAGAATTCCGCACCGACATGATAAAGTCTGGTCCAGGACTCATAACTGCTAATAAGTGAATTCCAATAACACTTAGAACCATCGAAGAAAAGAGGTTTTCCATATCTACAAATCTAAAACTATTCTTGATCAAGTTTTCCTATCGCCTTTTTTTATACGTAATGGAAGATAAAAATGGATACTACTCTTCCGTTTGCATTTACATTTGCGTTATGACTGATTTTTCGAATAAGAAACAAGAATTAATTGCCTATTGCGCTAAGTTTATTGAAGATCAAATAAATCATGTGCAAGCGGTAATCGATTCGGCTAAAGAATCGGCTAAAGACGAAAGTAAAAGTAGTGCGGGTGATAAGCATGAAACCGGTAAATCACTGTTGCAATTAGAGCAAGAAAATAACGCTATGTTGCTGAATAACATGTTGGGTCAAAAGCGTGTAATATCAATTTTACAAAACCATGAACCATCCAAAATAATTGGACTGGGTAGTCTAATAGCTACTTCTCAAGGAATTTATTACATTGGTATTGGAATAGGAAAAGTAGATTTACGTGGAGATACTTACTTTGTAATTTCACCTTCTGCTCCAGTAGGGAAATTGTTTATAGGAAAAACCATCAATGATAGTGTTAGCTTTAATGGTAAAACCATTCAAATTATAGACGTAGCCTAATGGATGAAAATAACCAAAATATTGCGGTTATTGGCGGTGGAGCTGCGGGTTTTTTTGCAGCCATGTCGGCTAAAAAGCATCATCCAAATGCTACAGTAACCATATTTGAAAAGTCCGCAAAAATTCTTGGTAAAGTGAAAGTTTCAGGTGGTGGAAGATGTAATGTAACACATAATGAAACCAATATTAAAAAGCTGATTACCAATTATCCTAGAGGAGAGAAGTTTTTGAGAAAAGCGTTTTATCATTTTTCAGTTCCTGATACTATTTCATGGTTCAAAGAACGTGGAATTGAATTGAAAATTGAATCGGATAATAGGATGTTCCCAGAGTCTAATACTTCACAAACTATAATTGATACGTTTTTGAAGGAAGTGGATTCTACCGGAATAAAAATTAAGAAAGAAACCAGATTTGTAAATCTAACAGAATTAGAAAACGGGCTAGAAATCGAGTTCAATGATGGGGAAAAAGAATTATTCAATTCCGTCATTGTAGCACTTGGTGGACAAAAAACGATTGATCGTTTTTCGGTATTTGAAAATCTCGGACATAAGATTGAAACACCGGTACCGTCACTTTTTACTTTTAACATTACCAATAGTAAAATCACAGAATTAATGGGATTGGTGGCTCCCTTTGCCAATGTGAAAATACAAGGAACCAAATTGCAAAATTCGGGACCCTTATTAGTTACCCATTGGGGAATGAGCGGTCCAGCCATTTTAAAATTGTCTGCCCTTGCAGCCAGAGATTTGGCCGATAAAAACTATCAATTTAAAATTCAAGTAAATTGGTTGGGAGACAAAAAAGACGATGAATTACGCGCTGATTTAGCACAGTTTATTTCCAATAACGGAAAAAAGCTAATCAATAAAAATCCATTTGATATTCCTAATAAGCTATGGGCATTTTTTATGGAAGAGTTTGCTGTTGATAGCACCCTAACATGGAATTCGATTGATAAGAAAAGTAAGAATAGAATAATAAATAGAGTATTGAATGATGAATACTCCATCCATAAAAAAACAACATTTAAAGAAGAGTTTGTTATTTGTGGAGGCATTGCCCTAAGTAATATTAATCCGCAAACCATGGAAAGTAAAGTAACCAAAGGGCTCTACTTTGCAGGTGAAATTATGGATATTGATGGCGTTACTGGAGGATTTAATTTTCAAGCTGCTTGGACTACTGGTTTTATTGCTGGTAAGTTGGGTTAATCATAGATTATATTCCATATATGTATTATGTTCGTGACTTAACTTAATTATTTCCTCTTATGAAATCTTTTACTTTAACAATTGGCTTGTTTTTATTTACTCTATTATCCTTTTCACAGACACATCAACATATTGATAGGGATTTGTCGGGTACTATTTTTGACGCAAAAGAGAAAGGGCTCTATTCTTTAGAACAAACATCCAATGAGGAGAAAGTAACCACTAAGATAGGGCTAAACTTAACAAAATACAGCTATGACTTAGTCTCTGAATGGACCGTTACCGTTGCTAGTGACAGAAAATTAGATACTCGCTTTGAAGGATTTCTATCTAAAGATAGAAATTTCTTTTTTGTATTGAACTCAATGAATAAAAAATTTGAGGTAAGGAGTGTTGATTCTATGGGTATAGTTAGTAAAACGAAGGAGGTTACCATCGAAAAAGGATTAGCGGTCTTACATGTATTTTCTGGTGAAGATTTTTTAAATGTATTAGTAGGTGAATGGGATCCGAAACATAAAGCGGGCAAAACGGAGATAATTACATGGTATAGAATTTCGAGTGATGGTGAAGTGGATTCAAAAATTATTGAGGTTCCTTCACCTAATTACACCAGATATAAATTCTATTGGAAACCATTTGGAAATAATGGAGAAGAACTTTTTTTCTCAGCAGTGTACTTAAATAAGAGTACTAATAATACATTGGGTGCAATTACTGAGTTTATGTCTATCGGTTTTACTGGAGAAGTATTTACTAAGGAATTAACAAAAGACATGTATCTATCTCCTGAATTTGTAAATAAAACTATTAGCAAAGTATACCACTTTACCTATAGCTATGAATTGGATAGGTTTTATATGCAAAAAATGAATAAGGATAAGGCAAGTTTTGATATTGCAAGTTTTGATTTAAAAGGTAATATGGATTGGAGAATCACCCATAATTATAATGGCAAATTATCATTTGTTTCTACTCCAACTAGGTTTTATTCTTCATTTAATATTTTTGATAATGGAATGTTAGGTTATAAATTATTACAACCAAGAAGTAGTGAATTAGGGCAGGTGTTTTTATTTGGTGCAGAAGATGGAGAGACAATTAACAATATCGAATTTCCATTTACATCTTTTTCAAATGTACCCGGTTTAAGCGGTTTGATAATGTATGTGGTACCAGATGGTCAAGCGGTTAATGTAGTTACCGATATGCAGGAAGCTGCTAAGAAAAAAAAGGATCTAAAAGGAGTTTCATATGATTATTCAAAATCAGGTGATGATGAATTATTATTTATTTATACAGAGGATGGCACCGATATGTATAGATTTACAGAATAATTAGAATACGAACAAACCAAAAAAGAAATATGAAAAAAATATACTCCATTTTAGTGATGGCTTTAATTACCATCTCTATTCAGGCACAAGATTTTAGTGCTTTATACAAAAAAATGAGCCCTTCGGTGGTTACCATTATTGTGAAAGAACAACATATGGAAGCCAATAGTAGTTCTATGCGTAAAAACATGGTCTCTTCAGAAGGCTTGGGTTCCGGGGTTCTAATTAGCGAAGAAGGTGATATCTGGACAGCTGCTCACGTGGTTTTAACGGCCGAAGAAGTGGTGGTTAAGTTTCAGTCGGGTGAAAAAATACCGGCTAAAGTGATTACAACTAATGCTACGGCTGATGTAGCGTTGATTCGTTTATTATGGATGCCTAAATCATATTCTGTAGCTAAGGTGACAGAATCATCTACTGTGAATACTGGAGACAAGATTTTTATTATTGGAGCTCCTTTTGGATTAGAACGTTCTTTGTCTGTTGGATACATTAGTGGAAGACTAGATGAGAAAAAAGGAAGTTCAGCATTTTCGAAATCTGAATACTTTCAAACTGATGCCGCAATAAATCACGGGAACTCAGGTGGACCAATGTTTAATGTTAAAGGAGAAGTGATTGGTATTGTGAGTTCTATTTTAAGTCAATCAGGTGGGTTTGATGGAATTGGATTTGTGGTAACATCTGATGTAGCAACGCTTCATTTAACCGGAGAGCAACCATTTTGGTATGGCGCTGAATTTCAAGTGATTTCTGGAGAGTTAAGAACTATTTTCAACTTGTCACAACCAATGGGTTTATTGGTTCAAAAAGTGGCTGCGGGTTCTCCAGCTGCTATAAGTGGTTTACGTCCGGGTATTTATAGCACCACTATTGAAGGAATGAAACTATTAACGGGTGGTGATATCATTATTAAGATTGGTGATGCAGTTGTTGCTCCAGATATGGACTTAGATGCCATTGGTGATTATTTAGCTTCGTTAAAAGCAAGCCAAACATTTAAAGTAACCGTTTTAAGAGAGGGTATGGAAGTAGAGCTAATTGGCGTTGTACCTGGGAAATAAATTTTTCAAGAAAATTGATAGCCGATTAAGTTTTATTTAATCGGCTATTTTTATGCTTAATTTTCTAATTCCAGTATTGAGGTTCCAACAGTGTGTCCCATTGAAAAGCAGCCTTGTAATAAAAAACCACCGGTAGGAGCGTCCCAATCTACCATTTCACCCATGCAATAAATATTAGGATGTTTGATTAGTGAAAACTGAGGTGTTAACTGATCCATACAAATCCCACCTACGGTTGAAATAGCTTCCTCAACGGGGCGTAAAGATTCAATAGGTATCTCTATAGATTTTATATGACGAACAAATAACTCGGGGTCTAAAAAGTGCTCCTTCGAAAGGGAGGATTTAATAATGGCCATTTTTGAAGCTTCTAAATGTAGCTTTTTCCCATAATTGGAAGGCTTAGTAGTTTTGATTCTGTTATATAATTCTGAAACGGTAGAATTTGGTTTGAAATCAATAAAAATAGAAGAATCTTCTTCTGAATTAACAGATGCGCGTATTTGCCCTGAAATCGGATAGATAGCATTTCCTTCTAACCCGTAGGTAGAAATTACAGCTTCTCCTTTAATACTAAAATCACCATGTGAAATGGAGATGTTTTTCAATGGCTTTCCAGTATGGAATTCCTTAACCGATGAAGGCCAATTTACATTCAACCCACAATTAGAGGATTCAAATGCTTTTGTTTGTATGTCTAATTTATCAAAGTGCGTCATCCACTCTGAATTTGAGCCAGTAACACTCCAAGAACCACCCCCTAAAGCAAAAATGTAATAATCAGATTGGAGGTCTATCTCGGTTTCTTTGTATTTGATTAGTGGCGTGTTATTCTCCGAAAACCCAATAAATTCATGATTCAATTTAATCACCACTTTTTGCGCTTTCAGTTTGGCTTTAATGGCTTTTAAAACATCAGCAGGAGAAAATTCTTTATCTGGAAAAACACGGTTACTAGAACCAATATAAGTCGAAATACCAAGGTCTGCATACCATTTCCGAAGGTCATCTACTTGAAATGCTTTCAAGGATTCCTCTAAAAAACTTGGAGGAGAATACTTACTGGCAATCTCGGGATAGAAAAAATTATGCGAAAGGTTAAACCCGCCTTTACCTGCCACTAAAAATTTACGACCAGCAGACTTTCCCTTTTCGTAAATTCTAACCTTGTATTTTTTACTAAGTATATCGGCAGCCATAAAACTTGACGAGCCTCCTCCGATGATAGAAATGGTTTTCATTGCCCTTATTTTTTTATTACGAATTTCATCCAAACGGGTAAATGGTCAGAAATTTGTTTTGCTTCCACAAGAACTCGGGTATCTAAAACCTCAATCAAATTTGGGTTATAGAAAAAGTAATCTATTCTTTTATCGGGATTCTCACTATTGAAAGTAAAATAATCTGCTTCACGTTCGTTGTTTTCATCCATTCCTATCGCCATTTCTATTCCAGTATGGTTAAGAATAGTTTCAATTACATGATCGTCTTGCCAAGGATTTGTAGCTCCTGGAGGTGTACTATTAAAATCACCGCAAAGAATTACAGGATAGTCTTTTGCGTAGGAATCATACATATTTAAAACCGTGTTGATTTGAATATCTCTCGTATCTGCATGAAAAGCTTCTAAATGCACATTAATGATAACTAAGAAGCTAGCTTTACTTGAATAGCTAAGGCCTTTATAATTAACCTTGGTAACTTGGGCTAAACGGTCAAGGTAGAACGCATTGTAATAAAATGGGTTGGCTTCTGGTTTAACCAAACCTTGAATTTCGTTTTGAAGGATATGTTGATTACTCAATACGGCTTGTCCAGAAACTATTTTCCCAAATTGCTGACTAACGGGTAAGTACGGGAAAGGAACGTATTGTTTGTCCCAATTAACGGCTTTGGCCCAACTGGATAGCTGAGTTTGTTGGCTAAGCTCTTCCATCTGATTTACATTAAAACTTCTATCTGAATCAAAATCAATTTCTTGAAATGCGATAAAGTCAGGTTGCAACTCATTAAATAATGAAGCCGAAGCGTTGAGATTATCATCAAACAAGTCTTTAGATCGGTCAATTGCCTTATTATTAGTCATTCCAGATAGGTAACCAATATTGTATGTAATGATTGAAAACGTATCATTAGCCGATGTACTTACTTCCGAATTACTTAGCTCGTTGTAAAGGCTCGGGCTTTCTGTATGGCTACTTCCCCAAAAAAAGAAGCTTACTACAAATATTAAAATGAGGGTGAACAGCGCACCTAGAACTTTTTTCATTGATTGAAATTTAAGTTTCGAAGATACATTCAAATTATGTAATGCTGGTTTTATTAAAATTTAATTCGGCACAAAAACATCGGGAAAACAGCTGTTTGGTACTTCTGACTTAAACTTTGGTTTCCAGTAGTATAGCCTTTTGAACATGAGTTTTGGAGTTGATGAGGTTTTGTAAA